>DASQOZ010000059.1:0-78896 GCA_035644195.1 Candidatus Methylomirabilota bacterium
AGGAAACTTGAGGGGTTCTAACCTTAGTACGAGAGGACCGGGTTAGACGCACTTCTGGTGTGGCAGTTGTTCCGTCAGGGGCATCGCTGCGTAGCCATGTGCGGAAGAGATAAGCGCTGAAAGCATCTAAGTGCCAAGCTCATCCCAAGATAATGTTTCCCGGAGCGCAAGCTCCCTAAAGACCACGGGCAGACTACCCGTTTGATAGGGTGGAAATGCAAGCACCGCGAGGTGTTCAGTTGACCAGAACTAATCGGTCGTGCGGCTTGATTGCTTTTTCTTCACGTTAAATCATTGAATCGGGCAACCGATTTAGCGAACCACGTTGAAGAATGCAATTTCAACTCGCGAATTGTGGAAAAGCTCCACGTTCTTCCTATGTGTAGTTTTCAGAGAATCGCCGAATCCGCTTCGAACGATCTTTATAAAATTTTGCACGTCAAAACCGTGCGCACCAATTTGGTGGCAATACCGCAGTGGTCCGACCCGTTCCCATTCCGAACACGGCCGTCAAACACTGCATGGCCGATGGTAGTGGTTGTATAGCTTCCGCGAGAGTAGGTAGCCGCCAGTCTTTCAAAAACCCGAAGTAATTTACTTCGGGTTTTTATTTTTACAATCCATTCAAAACATCAATTAATTGTCGCAACCGTCCATAATCCTTTCGATTAAAGTTAAAAGCGATTCGCTGCAAATCTAAATTGTCCTTGTCCTCGATTTCTTCTGCTGTCGGCTTGAGGAGTTTGATTTTTCCTTCGGCGACAATGTCCGAAAAATCCTTGTTCATCGCGGCAAGAGCGGTTTCGGTCGGCGAAATTTTCAAACGGATAATCAGCAAATCTTTCACAAATCGTGTCGAATGAAAATTTCGGTAAAAGCGCACAATCGTCTTTACCGCTTCGTCAACGCTGTTGGTGATCTGATAAAGGCTTAAGTCATCGGGTGAAATCAATTTGCTGATAAGCAATTGTTCTCGAATTTGTATATCCCATGTTTTCCAAAAAGTGCCACCAGGTTTGTCTACCAACACCAGCGGCATCAATTGACTTTTGCCGGTTTGCATGAGTGTCAGTGCTTCAAAGCCTTCGTCAAAAGTCCCGAAACCGCCCGGAAAAAGCGCAATCGCATCTGAATGCCGGATGAAAATCAATTTCCGCGTGAAAAAATATTTGAACGTCACCAGCTTTTTATCCTCGGCGATAATTGGATTGGCGCTTTGCTCCCATGGCAGGCGGATATTGACGCCAAAACTTCTTTCCGGGCCGGCGCCTTCATGTCCGGCCTGCATGATGCCGCTGCCCGCACCGGTGATGACCATAAATCCCGCTTCTGAAATCTTGCGCCCGAATTCCACCGCTTGTTGATATTCCGGTTTATCCGATTGTGTTCGCGCGGAGCCAAAAATAGTCACTTTGCGTTTCCCGGCATACGGTGCAAATAGCCGGAACGCATAGCGTAATTCGCGTAACGCCGTCTGGATCACGCGCATGTCGCCGGTGTCGCGCACATCCGTCAACAACTTCAGCGCATTCTCGATGATGTCCGTCACCTCGGCCTCATTATGTCCGCCTCCTTTGAATCGAATGAGTTCCTGAATCCGCTGTGTGAGTTCGGGGTTGGCCGATTTTTTGCCGTTCCTCTTTTGCATTGAAGCAAAATAGTTTCATTTCCCCCAAAATCAACCCGCGTTTTGCGCATTGACAATCTTCGCAAAAAAACTAATCTTCATGTCCATTTATCAGCGGGCGTTTATCCCGCGAGGAAGAAAGTGATTTGCATGACCGAAATTAAATTGAAAAAAGGCGAGCCGGTGGACCGTGCGTTGCGGCGACTGAAGAAAAAAGTTGACCGCGAAGGCACGCTCAAGGTCGTGCGCAGTCACCGGCATTTTGAAAAGCCGAGTGAAAAGCGCCGCCGCAAGGAAAAAGTCGCCCGCTTTTCCGCGATGCTGACCGCGCGCTACGCGGATCTATAATTTTTTAATTGCAACCAGACCGGACGTGATGAAATTTTTTCGCGTCCGGTTTTTGTTTTGAAATTTACGATCAAATCGGCAACCGCGTTAAATCATGTATTCATTCTCAACTTGCTGGAATTCCCACCGTCACACCGACGGGCGTGCCATGCTGCGCGAAATCCGCGACCTCGGCTTTAACCACGCCGAATTGAGCCACGGAATCCGCGTCAGTTTGATGCCTGGAATCCTCGAAGCCGTGGACGCCGGAGAAATAAAAATTTCCAGCCTGCATAATTTTTGCCCGCTGCCGATGGGCGTCACGCACGCCGCGCCGAACCTCTACGAATTTTCCGACGAACGCCCGCGCGAACGCGAACTCGCCGTCAAACACACGCTGAAAACTTTTGAATTCGCCGCGCGCGTCAAAGCGCCCGTCGTCGTGCTGCACCTCGGCAGCATCGAGATGAAAGATTATACGGGGAAACTTTCCGAGATGCTTGAGCGCGGCGAAAAAGGTTCGCCAAAATACGAAAAACTTCGCGCCGAAGTTTCAAAGGCGCGTGAAGCCAAAAAAGAAAAGTTTTTCCAGCGAACCAAAGAAACGCTTCGCCAAATTTTGCCAGAAGCTGAAAAACGCGGCCTCAAACTCGGTTGCGAAAATCGCCAGGCGCTCGAAGAAATTCCGCTCGAAAGCGACTTCCAATTTTTCTTCCGCGAATTTTCCAGTCCAAACATTTGCTACTGGCACGACTGCGGCCACGCGCAAATCAAAGAAAATCTCGGTTTCATCAACCACAAATTGCATTTGGAATCATTGCGCGACCGGCTCGCCGGATTTCACGTCCACGACGTGCAATTTCCCGCGCGCGACCACGCCGCGCCCGGCACCGGCACGATAGATTTCGCCGCGCTCAAGCCGTTCGTGAAGCCGGAACACATCAAGGTCTTTGAATTAAGCCCGTCGTTGCCCGTCGAAGCCGTGAAATGCGGCATCGCGCACCTGAAATTGATTTGGGGAAACGAATAAAATCCTCACGCAAAGGCGCGAAGGCGCAAAGCAAATTACCTTTGCGAGCTTTGCGCCTTTGCGTGAGAATGGATTTCGTGAATTCATCGTCGCGCGAAACTGCCGGAGAAATTGTCGAACGCTTGCAGAAAGCGAGTTTCGCCGCGTTCTGGGTCGGCGGCTGCGTGCGCGATTTTTTGCTCGGACGCGAGCCGCAGGATTTCGACATCGCCACGGACGCCAAGCCGGAGCAGGTCGAAAAACTTTTCAAACGCACCGTCGCCGTCGGGCGCAAATTCGGCGTGATAATCGTCGTCGAAGGCGGCCATCAATTCCAGGTCGCCACCTTCCGAGCCGAGGCGGATTATCAGGACGGTCGCCGCCCGGAAAAAATCATTTTCGCCAACGCCGAGGCCGACGCGTCGCGCCGCGATTTCACCGTCAACGGACTTTTCTACGATCCGCTCACAAAAAAAATCCACGACTGGATCGGCGGCGAAAAAGATTTGCGCGCAAAAATCATCCGCACGATTGGCAAACCGGAAGAACGTTTTGCCGAAGACCATTTGCGATTGCTGCGCGCGGTGCGTTTCGCCGCGCAACTGGATTTCGAGATCGAGCCGAAAACTTTCGCCGCCGTAAAAAAACTCGCGCCGAAAATAAAACTCATCAGCGCAGAAAGAATTCGCGATGAATTGATAAAATTATTTCAGTCGCCACGCGAAACTGACTCCCTCTCCTCCGCAAAAGGAGGAGAGGGACGGGGTGAAGAGGCAAAAAATTCCGACATTCAAAACCCCTCACCCCAACCCTCTCCCCGTTTGAGCGGGGAGAGGGAGAAAAATTCGTACTCCTCGCGCGGGTTGGAATTGCTGCGCAAAAGCAATTTACTTGAACACATTTTGCCGGAACTCGCGGCGACGATTGAGTGCGAGCAATCACCGGATTTTCATCCTGAAGGCAGCGTGTTCAATCACATTTACCTGATGCTTGAAAAATTGCCGCCGGATTCAAACGAACTTTTGCCGTGGACGGTTTTGCTTCACGACATTGCAAAACCTGTGACGGCGGAAAAAGATTTGCAAACCGGCGCGATTCATTTTTACGGCCATGAAAAAGTCGGCGCGGAAATGGCGCGGGATATTTTGAACCGTTTGCGTTTTCCGAAAAAGCAGATTGATGAAATAGTCGCGTGCGTGCTGCATCATATGCAGTTCAAGGACGTGAAGCAGATGCGGAAATCCACTTTGCGCCGGTTGCTTTTGCGCGAAACGTTTCCGCTGGAATTGGAATTGCACAAATTGGATTGTCTCGGTTCGCATGGCGATTTGGAGCTTTATGATTTTTTGATTGAGCAGGCGGAAGAATTAAAAAAGAAACCGGCGATTCGTCCACCGCTGCTCACGGGAAAAGATTTGATTGAACTTGGAATGAAACCCGGCCCGGCGATGGGCGCGTTGCTGAACGAAATTCGCGAGAAACAGCTTGCCGATGAATTGAAAACACCGCGTCAGGCGAAAACGTGGGTGAAACGAATGCTGGCTAAATAAAATTTTTGCAGTCTATCTCTGTATTATGCCGCGTCTTCATCTCATCGGATTACTACTCGACGAGACAAGTTTGCCGTTTCTGTAAGCTGCGTCGCACGGACCACGCTGAAAGGTGAGGAGGTATGACTGTGGGGTCTCGAGTTTGTAACCTATCGACCAATCAATATAGCCGCCTTCGACTCTCTCGAACAAAGCACCATCATATACGGATTCCAGCCCCTTCAATGCCTGTGGATATCCAGATCGCAATTCAACCAATGTCTTTGGATATTGGTTGTGGCTTTTGTGGTATGCGTCAAGTGCTGCGAGAACAGGTTTTACATATGGCCTGGCGACGACGCGAGCTGTGGTTTTGGGCATGAAGAACGTGCAGCCTGTCACAAGGAAACAAACTACAAATGCGAGAAAGATGGGAACAGCCTTCATGGCACCTAAAGCGGCCTAACCTTTAGATTAGTTGCGAGTTTTGTATTCTAACACTTTTCATAAAATTGACTTTGCGCTTCTCAAATTTTTTTGTCTACAGAATTTTTCAGCGAATCCAAATACATTTTCCGAATTTCAAAATCCGCATCAGGCGAAGGCTTGGGTAAATCTAAAAATCGGAAATCGGAAATTAAAAATTGTTTTGGCTCAAAATTTTTTGCGCGCGCTCAAAAACCATTTGCGGTGAAATGGCGGTCAGGCATTCGACGGGATTTTTCCACGCGCAATAAGATTTCATGCACGGCGAGCATGGCAGTTCGATTCGCAAGACGTTTTCCAATTGTCCATAAGGGCCGGTTCGGCGCGGCTCGGTCGGGCCGAACAGCGCGACAATCGGCTTGCCGAGCGCGGCGGCAGCGTGCATCGGGCCGGTGTCGTTCGTGATCATCAAGTCGCAGAGCCGGAGCCACTCGATCATTTCAGGTAGCGAAGTTTCGCCGCACAGATTCAAAATGCAATTCGGTTCGGCTCGTGAAACGATTTTTCCTAGCGATTTGTCTTCCGCGCTGCCGAGAATGGCAAAGCGCGTGTCAGGATTTTTTTTTGAAAGCAAACGAACAAGTTCCGCGAAATTTTCTGTCGGCCAGCGTTTGTTGTCCCAGCGTGCGCCGGGTTGAATCGCAATCCATTTTGCGCCGTCGGTTTTCCATTTTGATTTTACTTCAGCGGCGATTTGCGGTCGCTCCGGCAGCCAATTAAAATTTTTGTGGACGGACACGCCGAGCGGCGGCAGCACGGACAAATACCAATCCACGGCGTGCGTATGAAATGATTTTCTGGGAACGGCAATATCATAAAATCCACGCGCACCTTCGCGGACTTCATCCAGGCCGGCGAGAAATTTTCCGTTGGCGAGCCACGCGAACGCGCCGCTGCGGGCGAGACATTGCAAATCAATCACGAGGTCGAAATTTTGTTCGCGGAGCCAGCGGATGCTGCGAAACATTTCCGACCAATGCTGCGGCTTGCCCCAGCGTTTGCGTTCAAAGCGGACGATGCCGGCCAAATCGGGGTCGCCTTCGAGCAACGGCGCGAGCGCGGTATCAATCCACCAGAAAATTTTGGCGTCGCGGAAATACAATTTGAGCAGGCGCAGGACGGGAAGCGCTTGGATGACATCGCCGAGCGAACTGGGCTTTAAGATGAGAATTTTCAATTTCTAATTAGCCACAGATGAACATGGATAAACACAGATGAAAACTTTAATTGTTTCACGGATTGAAAATTATCTGTGAAAATCTGCACTGATTTGCGGCTGGAAATTTTTTACCTTCCGTAAGCCAGTCGTTCCGCGAGGCGTTCGGGCAGTCCGGCAGCGAGGATTTTTTTCTGCGTGGTGGCGATGTCGTAGTCGAGGCGGCGGAGTTCAATCGTTCCGGCTTCCATGTCGTAAATGACATAGGCGGCGCGCGGATTATTGTCGCGCGGCTGGCCGACGGCGCCGACGTTGACGAAATATTTTTTTGCCGGGTCCACTTTGAATTTTGAATATGTTCCGCCGCGAACGGCGGTGTCGCGCATGAAGGCGACCGGCACATGCGTGTGGCCGAAAAAGCAAACGGCGGTGTTTTGATAGGGAAAACTGGCGGCGGCGGCGAGCTTGTCGAAGACGTAGCCCCAGCGTTCCGGCGCGTCGAGCGTGGCGTGGACGATGGTGAAGTTCGCGACCATGCGCGTGTATTTCAAATCGCGCAGCCACGCTTTTTCTTCGGCGTTCAATTGCTGGCGCGTCCAATGAACGGCTTCGGCGGCGGCGGGGTTGAATCCTTCGAGATGATCGTCGGTGGAGCAGTATTCGTCGTGATTTCCCTTCACGCAGGGAATGTTCATGTCGCGGACGATTTTCAGGCATTCCTTGGGATTGGCATTGTAGCCGACGACGTCGCCAAGGCAGACGTAATGCGTGGGATTTTGGCTTTTAGCGTCCTCCAAAATTGTTTGGAGCGCTTCCAAATTCCCATGAATGTCTGCGATGATGGCGTATTTCATTGTTCAACGGACAATCTCAAAGCCGTGGAATATATTCTGCGCGTCGCTCCATGTCACGGCTTCATCTCGGATAAAATTTTTTAATCCGGCATCGCGAATGGCCGCGCGGAACGCTTCGAGTTCTCCGCGCGCGCCTTCGACAATCAATTCGACGCGGCCGTCCGACAAGTTTCGCACGGTTCCAGTGATTTCAAAACCGGCGGCGGCGGATTTTACAGTGTAACGAAATCCAACGCCTTGAACGCGGCCCGAATAAAAAATTTCCATGCGGCAACGGTCTGTCGGCTTCTCCGGCACGCCGGAATGAAGCCAAAGCCGGACACGCGACGCAATGTTTTATTGGCGCGCAACAAAAAATTCTTCCATTTTCCGCCGGATTATATTTGACCGGCGAAAAAAATTCCGGTAGTCACCATTGGTTGCCATTTGAACCCGGAAAATTTCCGGGCATTTTTTATCGGCGGCGAATGATGCGAGCGGTCAAATGTTAAATTCGAAAACATTTCTGACGATTGATTTTGGCGCGGGCAGCCTCAAGCTGGCCGAGTTCGACACCAATGCCGATGGCGGTCTGGTTCTCAAAAGTTTTGTGATCAAGCCGCTCGGCCTTGAGGGTTCGCAGGAAGCGACGCGCGAAAAAACAATCCTCAAGGCACTTCAGGAAACACTCGCGGAAAAAGGAGTCAAATCCAAAAACGTCAACGTCTGCGCGCCGGGTTTCCACGTTTTTTCCAAGTTCGTCAAATTGCCGCCGGTGGACGCGGGCAAGGTCACGCAAATCATCCAATACGAGGCGCAGCAAAATGTGCCGTTCCCGCTGGCGGAAGTGGTTTGGGATTATCAAATTCTTGGTTCGGCTGCGAGCGGTGAACTGGAAGTGCTGCTCGTGGCGGTCAAATCCGATATTGTCGAGGGACTTTTCCGCGTCGCGGCGGAAGCAAAGCTGCGGTTGAATTTGTGCGATGCTTCGCCGGCGGCGCTGTGCAACGCGTTCCGTTACAATTACGGCGACCTCGACGATTGCACGATGCTTTTGGACATCGGCGCCAAAACAAGCAATCTGCTGTTCTTTGAACAAGGCAAAGTTTTTTCGCGCAGCATCAGTCTCGGCGCGAACGCCATCACGCAGGATTTTGCGAACGAAGCGAAGTTGAAATTTGAAATCGCGGAACAAATCAAAGTTGCCGAAGGCTTTGTGAGCCTGGGCGGCGCGTATGAAGAGCCGGAAAATCCAAATCAGGCGGCCATTTCCAAGATTGCGCGGCAGTTCATGACCAAGCTGCACATCCAGGTCAACCAGACGATGCAATTTTATCGCGGGCAGCAGGGCGGTTCGGCGCCGCAGCGATTATTTTTGTCTGGCGGCGCGAGCATCATGCCTTACACGGCGCAATTTTTTGCGGAGAAATTGAACGTGCCGGTCGAGTATTTCAATCCGTTCCGCAACGTGCAGATTGACCCCTCGTTGAATTTGGAGGAATTGGCAAAAGTCGCGCATTCACTGGGCGAAGTTGTGGGGCTTGGTTTGCGCAATCTGGCGAATTGTCCGGTGGAAATGAATTTGATGCCGGATAGCACGTTGCGCTGGCGGGCGTTCAATGAAAAGAAGCCGTATTTCATGGCGACGATTTTTCTTCTCGCGCTGGTCGCCGGCGCAATTGGTTTCATGTTCCAAAAACTTGCGGACGCGAAAGAGGCGGAAATCGCCAACTTGGATCCAAAAGTGCAGAAGCAACAGGATCGCCTTCAAAAATTCAACCAGGCTTACGGACGTTTGCAGGCCGAGATGTCAGGCGCGAACCAAATTACGTCGTGGCTGGAGGAGCGTTACTATTGGAACGATGTTCTTGGGCAATTGCGCCAGGCGTTCATCCGTTCCGAAGAGGAAATCAAGAAAAAATACACGCCGCAGAAACCGGGCATCGAGGCTGGCGTCTGGGTCGAACAAATGATAACCGGTGTCGCCGCGCAGCCCAATCCGGGCGCGAATCCAAATCCGGCGCCCGCAGACAACGGCGGTGCGCCGCCGGCGGAGCAAACCAACGCGGTCATGTTGGTATGCCGCGCCGTGGATTTGTCCGGCGCGGATTCGGGGGCGGATCAGGAAATTGTTTATTCCATCGAACGGCAATTGAAGGCCACGCCGATATTTGATCCGAAGTTGGTGCAAACATCGCAAACCATTTCGCCGGTGGACGCCAATGGCACGTTCACTTTCACGGTCACAGTGACGCCGCAAAATCCATTAAAACTTTGATATGGGCTGGATCAAACGCAATTTACTTTTTGTCGCCGGCGTGTTAGCGGCAATGCTGCTGCTGGCCGGTTCAGGTTATTACATTTGGCGTCAATCGGCTCGGAACGCGGCGGCATGGGACCGGCTCAATGAGATTTACAGCACGCTCAAGGAAGCTTCCAGCCACAAACCGTCTCCCGGCGACGACCGCATCAACAACATCCAGGCCGCGCGCGATCAGGCCGACCAGGTTCGCAAATGGATTCATCAAACGGCAAATTATTTCCAGCCCATTCCACCGGTTCCAGAGTCCGTGGACGGCCCGCTTTCCGACGCCGCGTTTGCCAATGCCATGCACCGCACCATCAGCCAATTGCAACAGGAGGCGGAAAGCTCCAACGTCACGCTGCCGCAGCAATATAATTTTTCTTTTCAGGCGCAAAGCGACAAGGTCAGGTTCGCTCCGCCGGGCAGCGTTGGCAAATTGGCCGTGCAATTGGGTGAAGTGAAAACGATTGCGGAAATTATTTTCGGATCGCACGTCAACGCCCTTGAAGGCATCCAGCGCAACCGCGTTTCCGACGACGACACCCAAGGCCAGCAGGCCGATTACATTGATGAACCGCCGGTGACGACTGATTTGGCCACATTGACGCCTTATCAGGTGACGTTTCGCGGTTTCAGCCAGGAAACTGCCGACGTGCTTACGGCGTTCGCATCATCACCGCACGAATTTATCATCAAAGCCATCAATGTGCAGCCGGCCAGTGTAACGACGACCGGCGGCAGGCAGACTGAAAATAATGGGACGCAACCGTCGGCGATGGCGATGCCTGCGCACGGCGGATTGCAGACCGTGTTAGCCGAACAAATGCTGCGCGTTACGCTTTTAGTTGAAGTCGTCAAATTATCGCCCGGAAAGTAAGCATGGAATTCATCAAAAAACATTACGAGAAAATCATTTTGAGCGTCGTGCTGTTCGGCCTGGTGGGAACGCTTGTGGCCATGTGGTTCGTCATCATCGCCGACAAGCAGAAGATGTCGGATTTGACAAACACATATTTGGGCGGCTCGGCAAAACCGCTTGCGGAATTGGATTTGTCCCGGCTTGAATCGGCGCTGAACCGTCTCAAGCAGCCGCATTTGCTGGACCTTTCCACGACCAATAAATTGTTCAATCCGGTGCAATGGCAAAAAGATCAAAACGGACGGTTGATCAAGCTTGCGACCGGCCATGAAGTGGGGCCCGGCGCGGCTGTCGTGGCTAAAATCACGCCGCTGTATTTTTCCATTTCATTGGATTCGGTGATGACCAATGCGCTTGGCGCTGCGCGCTATAAAATCAATGTCGAGTATCAAGGCGCGGCACTGCCCGCCCAACGGCATCCGCATTCGTATTACGCCTCTGTCGGCATAAAAGAGAACAATATTTTCACGCTCGTCAGCGTCACGGGCGCGCCCGAAGACCCGTCGGAATTGACATTGAAACTTTCCGGCGGCGAAACGGTGACGGCGGGCAAGGACAGGCCATATCGCGCCGTGGAAGGTTATTCCGCAGACTTGAAATATGAGCCGGAAAAAATCAACGCCCCCGGATTGCGCGTCGGCGATCCGTTAAATTTTGCCGGAGACCAATACAATATCATTGACATCACCCAAAACGAAGTGCGATTGTTGGCACAATCGAACCAAAAAAAATACGTTTTAACATACAGGCCTTGAAATGTGTTTGACGTTGCGATTTTGATTCACGAAATGAACCTGACATCACCATGACAAAAGCAGTATTTTTTCCGCTTGTTTTCCTATTTTTGTTCGCGTTCGGTGCCCCGCTGCGGGCGCAGGTCAGCGCCACGGACATGGCCGTTGAGCAGGCCGTTCTCGATCAGCACAACACCATTTTGCTCCGTCAGAAAATTGAGGAGGCAAACGCTGCTGAATCGCGCGGCGATTTGCCCGTCGCCGCCAAGCTTTACGAGGCCGCCTACGTTTTGACGCAACAAATCGGTTCAGGCATTGAAGCTGAAACGGCGCGAACCATTTCTGGATTGGTGTCCGTGCATATGGAACTGGCCAGACGCGCCCAGCAAAAAGAGGATTATATTGAAGCCGACGCGCAAGTGACACGCGTGTTGAAAGTCGCTCTAAAAAGCCCCGACGCGCTGGCATTCAAGCAAAAGAACGACGCCATCCTCGAATCCATGAAAGGCAAAATGCCGGATGTCGCCACGCTGGAAAAACTTCCATTGATCGCCAAGGACAAACAGGATGCCGGCACACTGGTGCAGGACGGCAAATTGCTTTACGAGTCGGGCAAATTTGAAGAAGCCCAGGTTAAATTGGAACAGGCGTTGAAATTGGATCCCGACAATCAGGCTGCGGTTTATTATTTGAATCTGACCAAGCAGGCTTTTTATGGCCGCGAAGAACAAAAGCGCACGACTGCCGCGCAGGATGCCATGGTGCAAGTGGCCAAGGCGTGGTCGCCAAAGGTCGGCATTGGATTGCCCGTTCCCAATCCTTACGTCACAAACACTTCAATTCATACCAGTGTCAGTCGCGAAAAAATTTATGACAAGCTGGCGCAGATTCACTTGAACATTTCCTGGCCGGATGGTTTGCCCTTGAGCGAAGTCATGCGCAATTTGTATGACCAATCCAAGATTCGCGATCCTGACCAGAAAGGCGTGAATTTCTTATTCAATCCCAACCAAGAAAGTGCCGGGGCCGCTGCTGGGAATGCTCCCGGCGGGCCAGTTGCCGTCAATCCCAATACTGGATTGCCTCCTGCAACGGCCACCGGCGGCGAGGCAATAGATCCGAGCACCATCAATGTCAAATTGACCTTGAACGATGTCACGTTGCAGGAAGCATTGGACGCCATCGTGCTTGTGGCGGATCATCCCATTCGATATTCCGTCGGCGACTACGGTGTCATCTTTGCCGTGAAACCTTCCGGCCCTGAACCGCCCGTCTTGGAAATGCGCGTTTTCAAAGCGGACGCAAATACATTTTCTCAAGGACTGCAAGGCGTGACCTCATTTACTTTTGGAAGCGCAAATAACAGCAGCAGTGGAAATGGCGGCAGCGGAGGAAGTGGTGGCGGCAACAGCGGGGGAAATAATGGAGGAAATAACGGAGGCGGTGGAAATGGCAATAACGTTAGTGGTGCCATTGTTCCGATCATAGATGTCACGGGCGGCAGTCGCAATAATGGAAATGGCGGTGGTGGCAATCAAGGTGGTCGCGGTAACACAGGCGGCAATGGTGGTGGCAACAACGGCGGGGGACTAAATTACATCACTTCTGTTGGAAATATGGAGGTTGTCAGCGTCGCTGCGCAGACATTTTTCAAGGCAGTTGGCGTTGATTTGACAACACCCGGCAGAAGCATTTCCTTCAATGACCGTTTGGGATTGCTGTTTGTGAAAGCCGCGCCCGGAGAATTGGACACGATTGAGCGCACGATTCAGGTGTTGAATCAAGTTGCCCCGGAAGTGCACGTCAAAGCGCGATTTATCGAAGTATCCCAAGACGATAACGCGGCGTTGGGTTTCGACTGGTATCTGGGCAATTTCATCAATGGCCGCGTCATCGCCAACGGCGGCAGTGCGCCATCGCTCACCGTGCCGCCATCGGCGGCAAATCCGCTTGGAGCATTTCCCGGAAACACCGCTGCCAGCCTTATTCCCGGTTCGGCGGGCGATCAATTGCTCACCGGCGGCTTGCGCAACACCGGCCCGGCGCTGGCGACTGTCACGGGCATTTTGACCGATCCCAATTTTCGCGTAGTGCTTCACGCGCTTGAACAACGCACCGGTGTGGAGACGCTCGCGACACCGGAAGTTGTCACCACCAGCGGACGCCAGGCACAAATGCGCGCGACGGACATCCAATACATTTTGACCGGATTCAGCTTTCAACAAAACGTCGGCGGCGGCACCACCACGGGAACGGGAATACCATAAATTTTCATGTTATGAAATACATCTCCAAAGTTTTAGTCCGAGCCTCGCTCCTGTGTTTGGCTGTTTCCACCGTGCGGGCGCAGGTGGTTCAAAACAATGTGGGAACTGCGGCCATCACGCCGCAGACGCAACAATTTGAAATCGGCCCGACGCTCGACGTGGTGCCGGTCGTTTTGTCGGACGGCTACACAGTCAATCTCACGTTGATTCCCGAATTGCTGCAATTCGACCAATATGATGCCGTGCCGACCGTTCCCGGTGTCACCGTTTCGGGGGTTGTAACGCTGCCCACCGTGCTGCCGCATTTCACCGTGCGCGAAGTCGTCACCACCGTGAACATCTGGGACAACCAGACCGTTGTTTTGGGCGGGTTGATTTCCTCGTCCATCAGCACTACGAAAGACAAAGTCCCGTTCCTTGGCGATCTGCCGGTGGTTGGACGATTGTTTCAAAGCCAGTCCAAAGTGACGTCGAAGAAAAACCTGATGATTTTTGTTACGGCGACGATTGTTGACCCGGCGGGCAACCGCGTTCATTCGGACGATGAGTTGCCATTTAATCCAGTCACCATTCCGGTGCAGCCAGCGGTGGAGGGACAAACATTTCAGCCGGGACCAGTCGCACCGGCAAAATAAATTTCGTTCCGTCAATGTCAGATTCTGAATCGCGCGAGATCAACCCGAAAAAATTTGTGGATCGGCTGCTGATTGTTGACGGACACGCTTATGCCTATCGCGCATTTCACGCGATACGCGGATTGCGCGCGCCAGATGGAAAACCGACGAACGCCATTTATGGCTTCGTCAAAATGCTCGCGAAAATGCGCGCGAGCCTTGAGCCGACGCATTTGATAGTGGTCTGGGATGGCGGCTTGTGCGCGGAACGCATGGAATTGTTGCCGGAATACAAAGCGCACCGGCCGGAAATGCCGGACGATTTGCGCCCGCAACTGGACGAGATTGGAAGTTATTTGGACGCGGCGGGCATTGAATCATTTTGCCGCGACGGTGTTGAGGCGGACGATTACATCGCGTGCGTTGCGCGGCACGCGGTTGCGGCGGACATGACGGTGGTCATCGCCAGCGGCGACAAGGATTTTATGCAGTTGGTTTCGCCGCGCGTCGGGTTGTTGAATCCGAATGACAAAAGCGAAGTGGTTTGGACGGACGAGCAGGTGCGGAACAAGGCCGGCGTCGAACCGTCGCAAATCGTGGACTGGTTGAGTTTGATTGGCGACAGCGTGGACAACATTTCCGGCGTGCCGGGAGTCGGGCCGAAGACCGCCACGGATTTGCTGAAACAATTTGGCTCGGTCGAAAAATTGTATGACCGGTTGGCCGAAGTGAAGTCGGACAGAATCCGCGCAGCATTGCAAAATGCAGAAAGCCACGTCCGGCGGAATCGCAAAATGGTCCGGTTGCACGATGATTTGCAGTGTGAATTTTCGCCGGAAAAACTCGTTGTCAGGCCGATGAACATTGCAAAATTGCGCGAACTGTATTCGCGCTGGGGATTCAAAGGGCTGCTCGCGTCGTTGCCGGAAACGGCGCGCGAACAGCAGGCCATTTTAATTTAGAAAATGAAGTTGCAAAATTTAATTTTGAGAAAATTTGCCCGCGATTCGCATTCGAAATCGCATCGGGCAAATTTTTTCAAAAGAACCTTTGGACAAAATATTTTAACGGGTTTAGAATGTGCAGAATCGTCTATGTCGTTGTTGTTTGCCCGCAAGGCCACCATTTGTTTTTGCTGGGGGTTATTCCTCGCGTTTCCTGCCGCACTTTTTGCCCAGACGAATTATTACAACACAAACGGAACCGAATACGCGGTTGCCGGCCAGTTGCCCGGCGACCAGGTTTTTCCCGATGTCGCGTTGAACACCGGCGGCGGTTTTGTGGTCTGGCAGGACAATGCGACTGACGGCAGCGGATGGGGCATTAGCGCGCGAAAGCTGGACAGCACCTTGTCCGGCACATTGAGCACGTTTCGCGTCAATGCGACTGGCGCGAATGATCAGGAAAATGCGCGGGTTGCATTGTTGAAAAACAATGGCGCCGCATTTGCATGGCAGGGTGGCAAGAAAGGATTTCAGCATATTTTCGCGCGCCTGCTCACTCCGACAAGCACATGGATGACCACCACGGACATCGTGGTCAGCACGTTCACGAATCATTATCAGATCAATCCCGCAACGACTGTGTTGAACGACAACAACATCGTGGTCGTGTGGGGCAGTTTGGATCAAGTCACCTCCAACAGCATGCAGGATGTCTATTGCCAGATGCTTTCGCCGTCGGGACAAAAAATCGGCACCAATTTTCTCGTCAACCAATTCACGACCTACAATCAGCGCACGCCGGTGGTCGCTGCGCTGAAAGGCGGCGGGTTTGTTGTCGCCTGGGTTTCCGAACAACAGCGCATGGTCGGCTCGCCGAATCAAAGCGACGCTTCGCCATCACAACTTGCTTATCCGAGCGTGGACATTTACGCGCGGCTTTACGCCAGCAATGGCGTTGCAGCAGTCAACGGTGTTGGAACAACCAACGAATTTCTTGTGGACACAAATTTTAATTTTCCGTGCGCCAATCCCGTCGTGGCGTCCGGCTCGGACGGCGGTTTCACCGTGGCTTGGGACGCGCACGATATGATAAATCCGACCAATAGCCTGGACATTTATGCGCGTGCGTTTTCCAGCGCAGGCGTGGGCGGCGCAATGACGCGCGTGAACACGACTGTTTATGGGGATCAATATGCGCCGCGAATCAGTTCAATAGGGACGGATTATTTGGTGGTGTGGACAAGCCTGGGGCAGGACGGTTCGCGTGAGGGCGTGTATGGACAGTCTTTGCACAACGGCGCGGCGGTCGGCGGCGAATTTCGCGTGAACACAACGACCATCAGCCAGCAAATGCATCCGGTCGTCGCGTCGGATGGCGCGAACCAGTTTGTCGCGATTTGGACGAGCTACACCGGCAGCCCGTATAGTTTTGATTTATTCGCGCAGCGCTATATGAACGTGGCGGCGCTTCTTGCGCCGATGAACACGCCGTTTGTCAACAGGCCGTTCACGCTGGTTGGTGGAGTTTATCAGCCGCAGTTGCAAGTGGCATGGCCGGCGTTATTGGGTATTTCTGTTTCCAATTTTGAAGTTTATGTGGATGGCGCGGCAACGCCGATGGGTGTTGTCACGAGCAATTCATGGACGATGACCGCTGCGAATGGTTTGACGACGAACAGCACGCATTCATTTGCGGTGGATTATGTGACAACTCAAAATTATCGTTCACCGATTTCTCCGTCCGCCAGCGGCACGACATGGAGTGGATTGAACTGGGGCGGCATCCCTTACGAATGGATGGCTCAATTTTTCGGCGGGTATTTCAGTGGTGCCTATCACACGAATTTCTGGCCATCAGCCAGTTCGCCGGCGGCTTCCGGCGGGCCGACGTTGCTTCAGGTTTTCCAGACAGGCAGCAATCCGTTTGATTCCAGCACTTGGCTGCAAACGTCGCTGGCTAACACGTCACAGGGAATGTTCTTGAACTGGAACACACAGCCGGGTTTGACGTATCAGGTGCAAGTCACGACCAATCTGATTTCGTGGGGCAATTGGGGCGCGCTGCGGTTTGCGGCGGGAACAAACGATTCGATTTTTGTAGGCGGTCCGCCGTCCGGATATTACCGCGTGCAGCTCCAGCGTTGAAGATGAAATGAACATATTGCGAACAATCAAAAGATTTTTGTGGATTGCATTGCTGGCCTTCGGACTGCAAGGCGCATGGGCATATGTGCCGAGCGGGCCGGTTGGCAATGGCGGCGACAGTTGGCAGACGCCGTCCATTGGTTATGGGCTGGATGGCGATGTTAACGCGCCCAAAAACATTGGCGAAGAATATCGTCGCAACATTCCCGTGATGTTTTACTCTTACAACGCAAATTTTCTCGATTTCTTCGGCTCCAACGGCGTGGTCGCCGTGGATTCGGCATTCAGCCTCGTGAACAATGCCTTCACCAACAACCCGTCGGGATTGACCAACGGGCTGGACGGCTACAGCGCCAACCTTCAGGAATTTGCGGATAATGCGCAAAGTCTTAATTTTGAGGCGCAGGCGCTGGGCCTGACGGATTTGAAATCGTCCACGATGAATTTGTTGATGGAGCAACTGGGGCTGGCTGACCCGGATCGTTACGTCTGGACGCTGCATGACAGGTTTCTCCCGTCCGGCGGCAAGTGTCCGATAGATATGCTTTATCTGGTGGTGCAAAGAAATTTTGATATCGTCAACAGCCCGCTTAACCAGATTCAGTATTCGTCTTACATCAACGACACGCTTTACACTTATGAGATTGCGGAGTTTTGCACCGGGCCGAACCCGCTGTCCATCACGGTGCCGTTTCATGTGGATCCCTTCGCGCAAGTGGATCAGGCGCTCGCGTCATTCGGTCTGAATACCGGCGGTTTTTACACGGGACTGACGCGTGATGACGTGGGTGGCTTGCGCTATCTTTTGACCACGAACAACATCAACTTTGAAACATCGGGGACGGGAAGCCTGCTGATGAATTCCGGCACGACGGAATTGCTCACGAGTCTAAATTTGTTTGATCTGCTGCCCGTGGCTCTGACCAACGACCCTGCGTTGCTGCCAGCGTTATTTCCGGGATTGGTCGTGGCAAGCTCCACGAACACTTTTACCGTCGTCTGCACGCCGAACGTCATTTCATATTTTACAAACTTTAATGGCGAGCCGGTCGGGACGCCGCCGCATTTTATCGTCGTGACAAACGGCGTCAACTGCGTGCCGCAGGAGCTTTTCACGGACACTTTTGCCAACGTCGTCACCAACGGCAATCTCACGAACAATCCGGGGATTGTTCTCGACAATCCGAACATCCATTTCAGTTTTTACACCAACACTCCAGCCGTTCTTCAGACGGTTTCGCTGGGAACAAAAAATGGCCAGCCGTTTCCCGCGCCAATCGTCACGAACATCACGAGCAAAAACATCACGCTGACCAACATCATATCGGGCGAATATATTATCATCCCGCCGAGCCAGTGCGGATGGGAGATTGTCTCCGTGCTTTTGACGAATGTGGTCAGGGAAACCAACGTCATTACATCAGCCACCAACACGACCGGTTTTGTCGGTTCGCAGAACATCGTCACGCTTTTCACGAACCACACGTTTGTCGTCAGGCCGATTACTTGCACCGCTCCCGGCACGGGTTTGTATGAAGGTATCCAGAAAATTCAGTTTGTGCGCGCGGATTTTGATTCGCTCCTCGGCCAGACCTTCCAGCCCATCACGACCGAATACACAATGACGGCTGTCACGAACAGCCATACGGTTGTGCAGAGATTCCAGCGTGTGGTGACTGCGCCGGACATTTTATTCTCCGCAGAAGACCAGGCTTCTCCCAAAGTAGGACAAATCGGAGCCAACATCGGGTCGCGCAACCTCAACTTCAGTCAGGCCAATGTTTTGCCCGGACTGGCCGGTCCCGGAGTCATAAACCCGAGCACGACGATCACCTATGACAAGGTCGGCGATATTTTCTTGAACGGTAGTTTGGCGCTTTTTGCCCTCACCACGAATTCGTTTTTAAACGAGCTAACGCAAACCCCATTGATTGCATGGGCGTCGTTCGACGATTCCACCAATGACCCGGTGGTTTATCCAAATGGCACAAGCATCGCGAATCTGCAAAATCAGGTTCTCATCCAGATTTCGCCGCCGGGTTTGCCGGACGCCGCTGCGGGCGCGTTTTATACCCAGACATTTTCTGCGACAGGCGGCGCGTTCAGCCAGCCGTTCACATGGTCGGCAAGCGGATTGCCATCTGGATTAACCATGTCATCTGGCGGAACGCTTTCCGGCACGCCGACGCAGACCGGCACGTTTGACATCGTCATCCAGTTGACGGATTCTCTGGGGCGATCCGTCTCGTGGAATTATATAATCAACATTTACTGAACGGCATGAACCCTGAAATTTTTGCGGCGGATTTTTTGAAACGGCTGATGCGCTGGCCGCTGCTTTGCGCGTTGCTGGGTCTTGTGCTGACGCGCGCGGCGACGGCTGCCGATTCATTGTATGAAAACGACACTCCGCAGATTTTCAGCATCACTCCACAGAACACGCCTCCACAGATTCATGCGACGAATTTTGTCAACAACAGCCTCTTCGAGGTCAATTTCACCGCGACGACGATCAATCCCCAGTTGTTTGAGACGTGGGACACGCTCAATTACACCAACAACGGCTTGATGGTGGCTAACAGTGCGTTTGGCGTGGAGGTGGGGAACCTGATTTTCCTGTCGGCATCGCCCGGCTGCGGTTTTCAGTTTGACCAGCGGCCCACCGGCACCAGTTTGCATCTGTCGGCCTCGAGTTTTTACAACCCGGGCACCATCCGGTGCAATTCGGAAATTGATCTTTTTACCAATTTTCTTTTTGTGTCAACCATTGGCGAATGCGTGATTCAGGCGACGAATATCGTCAGTCCGGGCACGATTGACGTGGGTGCGGATGGCTTGGTGCAGATCACGGGGGACAATGTAAATTTAACGCGAGCTTCACTGACTGTTGATGTGCCAGCCCAGGCCGGTTTGAGCGGCATTGATTTTGGCGTTGGGACAGACACGAATCAAGATTGGGATCCGAGCATTTTTTTGCAGCCGACATTTGCGATTTCATCGGAATTTAACAGCCAGTTATTTCCAAAGCCGGGCTTTGGACAAGTGGCTGTATTTCCTTCCACTCCTTATTTTGAAGTGGAGCAGATAGCGACAAATCATACTCTGACCCGGGCGGTTTTCATCAGTCCAAATGCGGGCAGTAGCAACGTCGTCGAGAATATTTATTTTGAGGGTGGCTTCAATGTAAATCCGTTTCTGGGTCCCGGTGCTGTCACCATTGAATTTGCTGGTTCCTATGTGGATACTGTCACCGGCCAGCCGGCCACGAATTATCTTTATCTCAATGATTTTTATCTTCGCGGCGCGAACACCAACAACCCGGTTATCAATGGGATACCGTCAAACTTCACCTTTACCGAACTCAATGCGCCTGCACTTTTTACCGTGCCGCTTGCGACGAGCCAGTTCCCCGTCTTTAACCCTGGCATTGTGACCAACAATTACACCTACGTTGATTTGAGTTTGACGGCAGTTTCAGTGGCGACGAACAGCCCCAGCCAGAACGTCACGAATTATCTGGCGATTTTGCCGGGGCGCACGCAGATCACCGCCAACCAGGAATTGGATTTAAGCCTGGCGAACATTTCCGGCCAGAATTACTTGTCCATCAACGCGCCAAACCAGTTTGACGGCAGCGTTGGCGCGCAGATTTTTTCACCCTATTCCGACATCAGCATCGGCGTGACCAACGGATTTATGACCGTCACAAACTTGTTGGAGCCGGCGATTCCGGCTTGGAGCGGCACGGTTCAGGCATGGAGTTCGGACTGGTTTTTTGTTGACGCCAACGGCGTGACCAACGAGTTCCGCGTGCTCCTCGTTAATCCCAATCTTACCCCAACGACGCCATCGCAAATACAGAATTTGAAATTTCACGCCACCAACAGCCTCGTCATCAGCGATGTTCTGAACGTCATGCAGATGCTTTCCATTGACGCGCAAAGCCTGACGCTGACGACCAATGACCCAAGCGCCGCTTCGCCGGATGGCGAGTTGAATTTGCAGTCTCCCTCATTTCAATGGTCGAACTCTGTGCCAAATCTGCTTTGGCTGACCAACAACGGCTCCATCCGCATTCTGAACTCCGCCCAGTTTGGCGGTCATTCAAACATCGTCACTGTGACGCCAGGCATACCGGCGATTGCGGCGACGGCAAAACTTTCAGAGATGGGCGGGACCAATCCTGTGAAGAATGCCACGGTGACGATTGGCACAAACAAATATGCTTTTGAGGTGACGCTGACAAACACCACTGCAAACCGGGTGAAAATCGCCAAGACATTTGATGGCTCGATGAGCAATCTGATTGCGGCCATCAACGGTGCGCCGGGCGCCGGGACGGCTTACAGTTCCGCGACGACCACAAACACGCAGGTTGCGGCGGGACTGTTGGCAGTCCACGCGGGTGCCAAGACAAACTACTTTACAGTGACGGCGAAAATAGCGGGCGCGGCTGGAAATTCAATTCCGATAGCCACCAGCGCAACGAACCTGACATGGAACGGACAACCGCATCTTTCAGGCGGGGCCGATGCCGTTGCGGGAACGACGAATGTTTCGTCAACGCCCGTTCCTTATTTTGCGCTTGTCAACAATGGTTTGATTTCAGATCAAGGTTCGACGGTTTGGGCGAATGATTTTGAAAACAGTGGTGCATTTTCTAATGGTGTCAGTTCGTTTATATTGCGATCAACAAACACGACGCTCACCGGCGGAGAAATTGCTGCCGGCGGCGACGTTTCCATCACGACCGGCACGTTGCTGGTGAGCAATGTCGTGATACAGGCATCGCGGTCGCTAACGCTGATCGCAACCAATCTGCTTACGGACGGCATTGCGCCGGGTTTGGATATTCTTACCAATGGCGATGTGATTGGCGGCAACATCTGGACAGTCGGCACCAACAGCATAGGAATTGGCCTGAATATGCCAATCAAACCGTCTGTCGGCGATCTGCTTGGCACGACCATCACGAATTATGCGCCGGTGAACAAAAATGTCGTCAATACCTGGGCGGCTGGCGATTTTGGTGTTTCAACTGCCGGTTACTCGAATAATGCGGCGATAGGCCGTCTTATTTTGGACGCATTGGGCACGGCGCCGGGCACACAATTCACCTTCAAGGGAGTCGGCGCGGGCAATGCAATTTATGTGGATTATCTTGAGTTGCGCGACGGTGCAACCAACCGCGACATCAACGGGAATGTGAACTCGCTGGCCATCAACACCAACCTGGTGATTTATTACGCTCGCGCCGTCATCAACGGTTTGGACGCGAGCCAAAAACTGGATCACAAAAACAATGAGCGTCTCCGTTGGGTTTCTTCTTACATGGGCTATTTCAGTTCGACCAATCTGATTTATCCTGATGGTTCAACCAACACATTCAACGTCGGGCTTGCGGGAAATCCACAGATTGATTCCGACGGCGACGGCACGCCCAATGCCTCCGACCCGACACCGTTCTTCATAGCAAGTATGATCAACCAAACAGGCTATGCTACTAATAATCCCAATCCTGTGATGGTGGTGATTTGGGATACCATCCCGTTGGGAACCAATTACGTCCTTTATTCTACGAACGTTGGTGGGCCATTTGATTTCAATCACATTGCGGCACAGTTTGTTTCGCCAATGCCGTATCCGGGTCCGATAGCGAGTGTCAGCACAAATTTTCCGCAGATGAGTCCGCCATTGTATTACAAAGTAGCGGTATATCCTTGGTTGACATATCCATTTTAAAAAACGGAAATAATAGACAAAACAGATGAATCTGTTGTGGCGCTTAAGCGTCTGATTTTGAAGGTAAAGAACTTGTGAAGACGAAAATGAAGAAATTCGCCGGTAGATGGTCGCGAACTGTTTGTGGAAGTTCCGGCCTGTCCGCTTTTGTCCTGATTTTTTTGGCCGGCCTGATGGCGAACATCGCAAGGTCGCAGACCAGCTTTTCCACGCCGCAAGTGCTGGATGGAACTGCAACATGGGGTTCTGTGACGAATGACAACACCGGGAACGTTCCCGATCCAGGTTTTTTAGGGGTCGCCGGTAATTTCCCATACGCTCCCGTTTGGTATCAATGGACACCGCAACAGGATGGCGAAGTGGAGCTTGATACATATGGCAGCAGTGCCACCGGTCTTACTTTTGTTTTCGACCCCATCAATCTGATATATGTGCCAGCGACGGTCACCAACACAGCGGACACGGTTCTTGGCGTTTATACCGGAAGCAGTCCGTCCACGTTGAGTCAAGTGGCGGCGAATGATGACCTGTATCCTTATTCGAACCCGGCACAAGTGAATTACATCCGTAGCGATCAAGATTTAAGCATCTTTTTCATTGGAAGTTTTTTTGGCGATTTTCCTGTCACACAGCCTTACGGCGGCCCCAGCGGTCTGCGGTTCAATGCCAAAGCCGGCACAACCTATTATATTGCCGTGGATAGCAAGTTTGCTTCCGGCCCGACTGTTTTGAATTTTGCTTATCACCCATCCGGTGTTTTCCGATTTGCCACAGAAGACATGCTTGTGAGTCAAGAGTCTCTTTTCTCTTTGTCTTTGAATTCTATTCCTCTATATGAATGCGCAGAATCAGAAAGCATCTTGCCGACTTATGTGGTGGGAAGACCGGCTACAATCACAACTTATCCAACTTATACTTACAATGTGCCGGGCGTTTTGGTTACCGTTACCCGCGTGGCGGGTTCTTCGGGCCGCGTCGCCGTGGATTACACAACGACCAATGTCAGCGCCGCGCTGCCGGATGTGACTTTGCCGGCGCGGGATATTTCCGCGACCAATACAGATTACACGCCGGTTTCCGGCACGCTCATTTTTGATGATTTTGAGATGAGCAAGACCATAATGATTCCGATCGCAGAATTTTTTTCTGTCGGTCAGCAGGCCAATCGTGACTTTGCGATTGTTCTGTCTAATCCGCGTCGCGACCCATACGAAACGACAGATGTTTCAGATCCACGGTTGGATGCTCCGTTTAGCACGGCCATCGTGCGCATTCTTGATGTGGACACTGATCCGCGCGAAGGACTTCTGGTGACCAACATCGTCGGTGGCACAAAAACTGTGCTCACCAACACAATTGTGACGAGTGTTGATTACAGCACATTTCAAAATATCGTGACGACGATTACGAATGTCATCGGCACTTCAACCAATAGCGTTACCAACCAGGTCACTTTCACCTATTACGACAATAGAACTTTCGGCGGCGCTTCGATTCCAAATGTCATCGGCATCTCGGCTAATGCGACCAATTTTTCATTTGTCTTCAATGTGTTTAATGTCACCAACTTTGATGGTTTCGCGACCAATAGATTTGTCTTCACCAACGTTATTGGCACGGCGACCAATTTCTTCGGGGGCGTCACCAATTATGTTTATACCACCTATATCACCAATGGATTTGGTCAGACCAGCATTTCCAACGTTATCGGCGCTTCAAGCAATTTATTTTTCAACGTGAGCAGTGTCACCAATTCATTGGCTGGCAACATCGGTGTAACCAGCATCACCAACATCCTTGGCATTGCGTCAAATTCCCTTTCCGGAGGCCCATACGTCAGCATTACATTTACCAATGATTTTATGGGCATAATTGGCGAGACCAGCATTCTTAACGTATCAGACATCACAAATGTCGTTGTTACCAACATCATCGGCGGTCTGACCGTTATTGTTCCCAAAATACCGACCAATACAGTTTTTAATTTTCAAAAGGCCAACTACCGGGTTCCTCGTGACGTGGGCGATGTTTATGGCGGGCAGCCAGTGACGATTTACGTCGAACGTTTCGGCACGAACGCGGCGTCGAAGACGCTTCATTATCGTGTCAACAGTTTCCGGGTCACGGATCCACTCATTAGTGAGCAAAACAACCAATTTCCATTACAGCCCGGGTCGGATTATGCCGTTCCGACTCCGGCGACCGTAGGCCAAATTTTGGGGACCAACTCGGATTTTTCAATTGCTGATGGCACGATCAATTTCCCCGCCGCAAATAGCCCGGGTGGCATCCTTCAGGAAATTAATTTCACAATCCCAAACAACCATTTGACGGAGTTCAATAAGGATTTTACCGTCCAGCTTTACGAGATTGTTAACAATAGTGTCCAGCCGGTTGGCGAAGTCAACCAGACCACGGTGACGATTTTATTCGACGATCAAGCGCCGCCTGCCGGTTCGGTGGATGAATTGTATAATTCCGATTACAATACGGAACTGGCGCTTGCAGTGACCAACATACCTTCGACGTCGCCTTCGGATAATTTAAGTCCGGGTGCCGGTGGCGAAGTGTTTGGGCTGGCTCTTCAATCCAATGACAAGACAATCGTTGTCGGCGATTTTCCTTCTTACAATGGCATTGGACGAAACTGCATTGCCCGGCTTAACACTGACGGCTCGTTGGACACGTCATTTAATCCACTAGACGGGGTTGATCCGTTCAATGGTTTTATCTATTCTGTTGCCCTTGATTCAGCCAACAAGCCCGTCATCGGCGGCAGTTTCACCGCATTCAATGGAACGGCGCGCAATAACATTGCCCGCTTGAATACCAATGGTTCGTTGGATACCAGTTTTAATAATCAGGGAAGCGGCGCGGATGGCACGGTTTGGACTGTCGCGGTGCTGTCGGACAATAAAGTATTAATTGGCGGCGATTTCACCCATTACAACGGCGTGGCTCGCAATCATATTGCGCAATTGAACGCCGACGGCACATTGGACACGGCATTTGATCCAAGCCCCAATGCGCCGGATGACTCGGTGTATGCGATAGGATTGATTCCGAATTCGGTTTCGATTTCTCGCGCCAATGCCACCGGAACGACGACTCCGGCGGAAGATGACCGGGTATTCAACGTGGGTGCAAATTCCGGCAGGCTGACGGTCAATTACAACATGCAGCAGCAAACCAACCGGATGCAGGTTTCCTACGGTGGCGTCGTGATTTTCGACACTGGCGCTGTGACCAACGCCGGAACTTTTGCGGTGAACTTCGGGCCGGGGGTTGCCAACAATCTTTTGCTGATAATGAATCCGGGCGGCGCCTTGCCGGGGACAAATTGGAATTATACCGCGACGGTTGCGTCAACCGCCGGCAGTCCCATTTATATCGGCGGCAACTTTATGAATGTCGGCAGTTCCAGCTTTAGTGGAATCGCAAAATTGAATGCCGACGGTTCGTTGGACGCTTCGTTCAATCCGGGACTCGGTTCGGATGACACAGTCTATGCGCTGGGTGTTTTGTCAGACGGTTCGGTCGTGATTGGCGGCGCGTTCACGCACGTCAATGGATTTTCATATAATCATCTGGCCAAGCTCGGCACTGACGGCGCGGTGGATGCCACTTTCATGCTGGGAACCGGCGGCGCGGACAACGATGTCTATAGCATCACGCCGCAAAACAACGGGACGATTTATGTCGGCGGCACATTCACCAGTTTCAACGGCACGCACCGGCTCGGGTTCACACGGTTGTATTCCGATGGAACGGTGGACACGACATTCCTCGACACGGCTTACAATCAATTTGCCGGTTTGCCGCGAATTTATTTTGGCGATCCGCTGGGCAGGGTTTTGGCCTGCGGCGTGCAGGGCGACGGCAACGTGATGATTGGCGGGAGTTTCAATCTGGTGGGCGGCGGACAGGTCAATCGCCACGTCAAGGACAACCTGGACTTGGCGTATGGCATTGATGAAAGTTTTGCCGACCTGAATTTGTGGGCTGAACCAAAATCGCGCGATGGCGTCCGCATCCGAAACAATGTCGCGCGGCTGATTGGCGGCGCGACGCCGGGGCCGGGCAATGTCAGCCTGGTTCCCAACGGTGGAAGCGTTTTTTCAGTCAACAAAAGCGGACAGTTTTTGCCCGTGGAATTGTTCAGAACCAACGGCGCGTTGGGTTCGTTGTCCGCCAACTTTTCCATTCAGGCGGGAACCGCGCAGAGCGGTTCTGACTATATTTACAGTGCTGCGGCACCGTTTTATGGAATTCATTGGAATTATATGGGACCGCCTGAAAGCCGGGATCACAGCGACGGTTTGTTTGGGCCAAACGATATTTTGGAGGATATCTACGGGTATCCTTGGAAGGATGTGCCGGAAACACTCCTGTCGGCGGTGACGGTCTCGCTGCTTCCAGACACATCGGTTTCAGGCAACTTGGGCGCCAATTTCCATCTGGCCAATCCGGCTGGTGCCGATCAATTTTATCTGGGTGGCCAGAACATTCCGCTGGGCGGGGCACTCGGACTGGCTGCGGCGCCGCTGACAATCATTGATGACAATAAGCAGGCCGGCACATTCGGCTTTGCCTCGACGAGTTTCATTGCCACCAACTCCAGCCAGAGGATTACGTTGCTTCGCTCCAATGGAATTGCCGGCCAGGTGACCATAAAAGCTTCCACCAGTGATGGCACCGCTGTGGTGAATACGGATTATACGCGTGTCAGTAATCAACAACTGACTTTTGGCCCCAGTGTCATCATCAACACCAATCTTGTCGTTACAATAAGTCAAAACAGTCTTATTTATACGAACACGACCGAGAAATATCTCAATCTTAATCTTTCCAGCCTTAATCCGCCGGTGGGATACACTGCATCGTATGGAATTTCGAACGCGCAGTTGCGCATCATTAATCCAAACTGGCATGGCTATGTGACGTTGAGCGCCACGAACTATACGGGCAAAATCAGTTCCGGCTCGATCAGCTTTACCGTCAACCGCATTTCCGGCAGCAAAGGCACGGCGACGGTTCAATATGCGACCACCAACGGCACGGCTTTCAGCGGCGTGGATTACATCGGCGCGACCAACACGCTCTCATGGGACAGTGGAGACGTTTCTCCGCGCACCGTCACCATTCCATTGATTCAGACTTTCGCCGTCGGTGCTGGAAAATATTTCAACGTCCGGCTGTCCAACTCCACATTGAACGGTTCGCCAACCAATCTGTTCTTCCAGATGATCACCAACGCCACGCTGACCATCAGCAATGACAACAGCTATGGCGTATTGCAATTGAGTGCGCCAGTCTATACGGTCGGCGAAAACGGCGGCTCCGCCACCATCACCGTCGTTCGCACGGGCGGCTCGGCGAACACGGTTTCCCTCAACTACGCCACCAGCGATGGTTCAAACACCGTCGCCGGAATCAATTACTCAAACACCAGCGGCACGCTGACTTTGGCGCCCGGACAGTTGAGCACAAATTTCAATGTCCCGATCATCAATGACGGCACACAAGACGCCCCACCGACAAATTTTTACTTCAATGTGTCTTTGACTAATTCCGTAAGCGCGGCATTGGGTTCGTTGACGAATGCACAAGTGCAGATTCTCGACGTTCAAACTTATAATGAACCGCCCGGGTCGCCGGATGTCGGATTCGATGCCGATGGAATGAATGGCGATGTGCTTGCCTTGGCGCTTCAAAGCACAGGAAAAATAATCGCCGCCGGCAACTTTACGAAAGTGGGCACGGTGCCTTTCGGCCATGTGGCCCGGCTGAACACCGATGGCACGCTCGACACCGGATTTTTGAGCGGGTATGCCGGCGCAAACGGCTCGGTGCTGTCCCTGGTCAATCAAACTGACGACCGTGTGCTTGTTGGCGGAGCGTTCAACTTTGTGGATGGCGTTCATCGCAGCTTTATCGCCCGTTTGATGACCGATGGTTCCATTGACAGCAGCTTCAACGCCGGTTCCAGCGCGGACAACACCGTTTATTCAATGGCGGAAACGTTCACCACCACCGGCACGAATGTGAATCGGAAAATTTACGTTGGTGGCGCATTCGGCTCTTTCAATGGCGCGAGTTCGCCGGCGTTCGTGCGGTTGAATAACAACGGCACGGTGGACACGTCATTTTCTGTTGGCTTGGGGGCGGACGCCCCTGTTTATGCGATTGCTGCTTACCCGACTAATTCCGTGTATGCAGGCAAGGTCTTGATTGGCGGCGCGTTCGCCCATTTCAACGGAACCAATGTCAATCATTTTGCCCGTGTGAACGCAGACGGTTCCTTGGATGTGGTCTTCAACGCCGCATTGGGTTCCGGCGCTGACGGCGATGTCCATGCAATCGCCATCCAGAACGATGGCCGGATTCTCATCGGCGGCAACTTTGCCCATTTCAATGGCATTGCTGCGAGCCGCATCGTCCGCCTTAATGCCGACGGTTCGGTTGACACCAATTTTGTCGCCAGCATCGGCTCCGGCGCCAATGACACGGTTGAAGGCATCGCCGTGCAGCCGGACAACCGGATTGTGCTGGTCGGCCAGTTCACGCAAGCCAACGGGCTGACCCGGAACCGCATCACGCGATTGCTGCCGACCGGCGCGGCGGATCCGACGATTAATTTCGGCGACGGCGCCAACGGCGATGTCGCCTCGGTGGTGGTCCAGCCGACGGATGGAAAAATTGTCATCGGCGGCGGGTTCACAGAATTTGACGACCTGCCGCACAACCGCATTGCGCGGATTTACGGCAATTCGACCGTGGGTTCCGGCGAGTTTGAATTCACATCCGCGAGTTATCAGGTGGCTGAAAATGGCATCGTCGCATTGATTACGGTGCGCCGCACGGATGGCACAAGCGGGACGAATGCAGACGGCTCCGGCAGCGTGTTTGTTCAATTTACAACGAGCGCTGGCACGGCGGTGTCCGGAGTCAATTACAGCGATGTCAGCACAAACATCGAATTCCCCGCCGGCGAAGTCCTGAAAACAGTCACTGTGCCGGCCTTCGATGATTTTACGATCACTGCGGATTTGACGGTGAATCTGGCGTTGTCAAATCCAACGGCTTCCGCCGCGTTGGGAGACCAATCCACTGCGGTTTTGACGATTTTGAACGTGGACAGCGCCATCAACTTTGCCTCCAGTTCTTATACGCAAGTGAAAAATGTTGGAACCGGCTTGGCGAATATTGGCATTGTCCGTCAGGGTAGTACCTTTGGCACATCTACGGTGCAATTTTATACCGGCACCAACGGAACGGCCATTGCGGGCACCGATTACATTCCGACGAATGCCATTATCACCTTTAATCCGGGCGATTCCACCGCCACAGTTCAAGTGCCCATCATCAATAACAACCTCGCCGAGGGCAACCGGACGGTGGAACTGCTCCTGACCAATGAGATCGGCTCGCTGTTGTATGCGCCGTCAAATGCGGCGCTCACAATCATTGACACGGTGAACGCGCCGGGACAATTGTATTTCGCGGCGAGCAATTATGTGGCCAGCGAGAGCGACCCGGGCATCACCCTGACCGTTGTTCGCACGAATGGTTCTTCGGGCACGGTTTCGTTGAGTTACAACACCGTGGCCGGAACAGCGCAACCGAACATCAATTACACGACTACCAGCGGCACGGTGACGTTTGGCAATGGTGAGACAATCAAGACCGCCACTATTCCTCTGGTGGACAATAATCTTGTCCAGGGCCCCATGAATTTCTCCGTGGCTTTATCCAATCCCACCGGCGGCGCGACATTGATTGATCCGACTAATGCGGTCGTCTCAATCAATGACAATGATTGCGGAGTGGCATTTCTCAATGCGACCAATTATGTGAGCGAGACCAATAACACCGGCGTCATATTTGTCCAAAGAATCGGCAGCACCACAAACGTGTTTCAGGTCAATTACACCACGACCAACGGCACGGCGCTGGCCGGAATCAATTACAATGCCACCACCGGCACGCTGGCTTTTGTCAGTGGCGAAATCCAGAAGACGATTTCCGTGCCGTTGATTAACAATCAATTGGTGACTAATTTAACGTTTGGCATGAAATTGTCCAATCCGACGGTTGGCGCGCAACTGGTCGCGCCGAGCAACGCAGTGGTAGTGTTGCAGGCTGGCGCGGCGGGATTGAGTTTCACCAACGCGGCGATGAGCGTCTTCAAAAATGTCGGCAGCGCGGCCATCACCGTCGTTTGTTCCAATCCGGGAATTGAGCCGGTGGTTGTGGATTCCAATACCGTGCCGTTGTCCGTGCATTATTACACCGTGGATGGCACGGCTGTGGCGGGACAGGATTATTCAAGCGTGAGCGGCACGTTGATTTTCACAAACGGCATTGGCACGAACATTATTTTCGTGCCGATTATCAACAACAGCCTGATCACGGGCAGCCGCACTTTTACGGTGAGCCTGACCAATGCCACCGCGCCCGGAAAAATCACTTCGCCGAGCAATCAGGTCGTGACCATCATTGACAGCAATTCCGGCTTGAGCTTTTCGAGTCCGACTTACAGCGTGACCAAGACCAATGTGTCCGCGACGATCACGGTCATCCGCACGGACAACACCAACACAGTGTCAACGATTGATTTCAGCACCGCCGATGGAACGGCCAAGGCGGGCACGGATTATATTTCCACCAATGGAACCTGTATCTTTACCAATGGCGTCACCAGCCGGACATTCGCCGTGACAGTGCTTGCGGGCACGACGGTTCAGCCGGACAAAACGGTGCTGCTGCAATTGTCAAATCCGACCGGCGGCATCCTTGCTCCGCCGAGCGCCGCAACATTGACCATCCATGACACCAGCGGCAGTTTTGTGGTTGCGGCCGGCTCCACGCTTTTGCATGAAAGTTTGATCACGAATGGCATCATTGACCCAGGTGAAAATGTCACGATGCTGTTTGCCTTCCGCGCCGCAGGCGGCACCAATGTCTCCAGCCTGTTTGCCACGCTTCTGGCGACCAATGGTGTGACCTCGCCTTCGCCAGGCACGCCGGTAAGTTATGGCCCGCTGATTGTCGGTGGGCCGTCGGCTTCGCGGGCGTTGAGCTTCACTGCGAACGGCACCAACAGCCAGCAGATTGTCGCGACGTTCCTGTTGAACAATGGCGTGACAAACATTGGCACTGCGTCGTTCACATACACGTTGGGTAGTTGGGCAATGACGTTCTACAATACGAATAAAATCACCATCAATGACAATACGTTGGCGTCTCCTTATCCTTCCGCCATCACCGTCAGCAATTTGGGCGGCACGGTCATCAAGGCCACGATCACGTTGACGAATATGACTCATTCATCGCCGTCGGACATCAACGTGTTGTTGGTGGCGCCAAATCAAAAAGACACCTTGATTATGTCTCATGCCGGAGGACAGCACGCGCTGAACGGCGTTACGCTAAAATTTGACGACGCGGCAACCAATTCATTGCCGCAAAACAGCCAAATCACAAACGGAGTTTATAAACCGACGGGTTATACGCCGTCGCCCAATTTCCCTTAATGCCCGATGCACAACCTCAAACCAACAGCTTTTATGGGGAACAATTTATTGAAAATTGTCATGGGCCTGACGGTGTCCTGCGCCGCGATTTTTTCGAATACCGCTGCGGCGCAGAGCGGTATGACGACGTTACGCGGCCATGTGCCGGCAGCGGTTTCTCGATTGCAGGCCAAAGGACAATTGTCCGCAGAGACAAATTTAAGCATGGCCATCGGCTTGCCATTGAGAAATGAGGCGTCGCTCGACAGTTTGATTCAACAAATTTACGATCCGGCCAGCCCCAATTATCATCATTACCTGACGTCGGAAGAATTCACCGCGCAATTCGGCCCGACCGAAGACGACTATCAAAAGGTCGTCAATTTTGCGCAAGCCAGCGGTTTTACCGTGACCAAAACGCATGGCAACCGGATGTTGGTGGACGTGCGCGGAAAAATTTCCGACGTGGAAAAGGCGTTCCATGTGAAGTTGAAAACTTATCGGCATCCCACCGAAGCGCGCGATTTTTTTGCGCCGGACACGGAACCTTCGGTGGACGCGAGCGTGCCGGTGCTGCATATCAGCGGATTGGATAATTATGTGCTGCCCAAGCCGCTTTTGCACAAAATGCCTGCTTCACACGCAACGCCGGCATTGGGTTCGGCTCCCGGTGGCGGCTATATTGGCAGCGATTTTAAGAACGCCTATGTTCCAGACACTTCATTGGACGGTTCCGGGCAGTCTGTCGGGTTGCTGCAATTTGATTCCGGCTTTTTTCAAAGCGACATCACCGCTTACGAGACGCTCGCCAGCCTGCCCAATGTGCCGGTGCAGGCTGTGTTGCTCGACGGCTATGGCGGCGGGCCTGGTTTCGCCAATGACGAAGTGTCTCTGGATATTGAAATGGTGATGTCCATGGCACCGGGGGTCTCCAAAATTTTTGTTTATGAAGGAGACATCACTGACGACATTTTGAATGCGATGGCGGCTAATAATCAGGTGAAGCAATTGAGCGCTTCTTGGTCATACGGCATTGACGCGACGAGCGAACAGATATTCAAGCAGTTCGCCGCGCAGGGACAGTCGTTCTTCAACGCGTCGGGCGATTTTGATTCATGGGCCGGTTTCGGTTTTGTATTTCAACCCTGCGACGATCCCTATATCACCATTGTCGGTGGAACAACTCTTTCGACCGTCAACAACGCATGGTCATCGGAAACAGTTTGGAACTGGGGAGTTGAATTCGGCATTGACGGTTTTGGCAGCGGCGGCGGCATCAGCTCCACCTACGCCATTCCAAGCTGGCAAACAAATATCAGCATGACGGCGAATCATGGTTCGACAACTTTCAGGAACATTCCCGATGTCGCGCTGACGGCGGACAATGTTTTTGTCGAATATGGCGGTGGTTTTAATGGCAACTTTGGCGGAACCAGTTGCGCGTCGCCGTTGTGGGCCGGCTTCATGGCATTGGTCAATCAGCAAGCCGTCGCCGCCAGTAAGCCGACGATTGGTTTCATCAATCCGCCGCTTTACGCCCTCGCCAAAGGGTCGAATTACACCAACTATTTCCACGACATCACCACTGGCAATAACCGATGGAGCAGCAGCCCGAATCTTTTTGACGCCGTGACCAATTACGACCTATGCACAGGCTGGGGCACGCCCAACGGAACCAATTTAATCAACGCTCTTGTCGGGGCGGTTCCAACTCATATTTCCGCGCCGGCGGCGCCGTATGGTTCCACGCTCACCGCGCTCAACGGCGGAAACCCGAACGGCACATGGAACCTTTTCGTGCTGGATGACGCACCGCTGGACGCTGGAGTGATTACCAACGGATGGATACTGACTTTGACCACGGCCAATCCCGTTGGCGCGGCGGCGGACAATGCAATTACGATGACGGCTTCCACCGGCACGATTTCGGTTGGCGGCAGCGGCGTGTATGTTCTCACCGTGACGAATTATGGACCATCGCCTTCAACCAATGCTTTTGTGTCGGACACACTTCCGTCGGGCGTCACCTTCGTTTCGGCGACTCCTACAAATGGAGTGGCCCGCGCCGGAACGCTGTTGGAATGGAACATCGGCACGCTCAACACCAACGCCGGGGCGCAACTCACTTTGACTGTGCAGCCAAATTCAAATGGCAGTTTTATCAATTCTGCCATCGTCAGCGCAAGCGCGGCCACTCCCGATCCGAATCCAGCCGACGATACGGCCAGTGCCACCATTAATGCCGCCGTTCCCACGCCGCCGCAACTTTCCGCGACCTTTGTGATCACCAACGGCCTGTTCCAATTCGCCATCACCAGCGACGCTGGCAAGACCAACATTATTCAAGCTTCGACCAACCTCGTGGACTGGATTCCGATTTATACCAACGTCGGTTCGTTCATCTTCACCGATCCGAAAGCGACGAATTATCCCGACCGGTTCTATCGAGACCTCATCCTGCCGTAACCCATCGGCCAATGAAACTTTGCGGATTGACTGGCAGCGTAGGCATGGGCAAATCCACCACCGCCCGTTTGCTGCGCGAACGTGGCGCGCGAGTCGTGGATACTGATGAACTGGCGCGTCAACTTGTCGAACCGGGACAGCCGGCCTTGGCGGAAATCCAAAATATTTTCGGAAATAAAATCATTTCATCCGATGGACGGCTTTGCCGCGATGAACTGGCAAAAATTATCTTTACCGACCCTGTGTTGCGTAAGAAACTCGAAGGTGTTTTGCATCCGCGCATCCGCAAACTCTGGCTCGCGCAAATCGAAAGTTGGCGCAAAGAGGATTGCTCTCTCGCCGTCGTCGTCATTCCGCTTTTGTTTGAAACGCGGGCTGAATCGCATTTCGACAAGATCATTTCCGTCGCTTGTTCGGCAAATTCGCAGTGCGAACGCCTGTCCGCGCGCGGTTGGCCGCTTGAAAACATCCAGCAACGCATTGCCGCGCAAATGCCCATCGAAGAAAAAATTTCCCGTTCACATTTTGTCATTTGGACGGAAGGCGATTTGAAAAACCACTCGGCGCAACTCGACCGCATTCTCGCCAAATTGTAGCGGAAGAAAATTTCGCTTTGCCGTGAAATTCTGCTAGATTTCGTTCGCATGATTCTCACGACTGAAGAATTAAGAAGCATTGTCGAACTGAAACACCAATCGCCGCACACGCTTCTCGGAATGCACCCGCTGGGCGACAAATCCGGCCTCGTCATCCGTGCGTTTTTGCCGGATGCCCGGAAAGTTGAAATCCAGCCCGTTCACGAAAAGGACAAACCGAAAATCGAATTGTCGCGGATTCCCACCACTGACATTTTTGAAGGCGTCACAAAATCTGCCAATCAAGTTTACGCTTACGATTTAGTCGTCACCAACCAACAAGGCCAGACGCGACGCACGCGTGACGCATTTTCATTTTTGCCGACGCTCGGTGAATCGGATCTGTTTTTGTTCGGCAAAGGCGACGAGCGAAAAATTTACGAAAAGCTTGGCGCGCAATTGCGGACGATTGACGGCGTTCCCGGCACGAGCTTTGCAGTTTGGGCGCCAAACGCGCAGCGCGTCAGCGTTGTTGGCGATTTCAACAATTGGGACGGACGGTTTCATCCCATGCGATTGCTTGGCGCTTCGGGTGTCTGGGAAATTTTCATTCCCGGCGTCGGCGAAGGCGCGCATTACAAATTTGAAATTCGCGATGCATTCGGAAATATCAAATTGAACACCGACCCATTTGGATTTTTCTTTGAAGTTGCGCCCAAAAACGCGGCGATTGTCTGGAACGGAAAAAAATTCAAATGGAACGACGCTGCGTGGATGAAAAAGCGCCGCGACCGTGACGCCTTGCGTTCGCCGACGAGCATTTACGAAATGCATCTTGGCTCGTGGCAAAAAAAATCTGCTGGAGAATCGTGGAGCTACCGCGAACTTGCCGAACCGCTTGTGCTTTACATCAAACGCATGGGATTTACGCACGTTGAATTTATGCCCGTTGCCGAGCACGCATTTTATCCATCGTGGGGTTATCAAGTCACCGGATTTTACGCGCCGACGAGCCGCTACGGAACGCCGGATGATTTTCAATTTCTTGTCAATGCGCTGCACGAAGCCGGCATCGGTGTGATTGTGGATTGGGTTCCCGCGCATTTTCCGCGCGACACATGGGCGCTTGCGAAATTTGACGGCACGGCGCTTTACGAGCACGAAGACCCGCGTCGCGGCGCGCATCAGGATTGGGGCACGCTGATTTTTAATTATGGTCGCCACGAAGTTTCAAATTTCCTTGTCGCCAACGCACTGTTCTGGTGCGAACGGTTTCACATTGACGGCCTGCGCGTGGACGCCGTTGCCTCGATGCTTTACCTCGATTATTCGCGCAAATCCGGCGAATGGCTACCCAACCAATTCGGCGGACGCGAAAATTTGGAAGCGATAGATTTTCTACGAAAGTTCAATCACATCACGCACTCAGAATTTCCCGGCATTATGACCATTGCCGAGGAATCCACCGCGTGGCCGCAAGTGACGCGCCCGCCTTACATCGGCGGGCTTGGATTTTCGTTCAAATGGAACATGGGCTGGATGCACGACACGCTGAATTATTTTAGCCATGATCCCGTTCATCGAAAATATCATCAGAACGACCTGACCTTTGCGATGCTATATCATCATCACGAAAATTTCATCCTGCCGATTTCGCACGACGAAGTTGTCCACGGCAAAGGCTCGCTGCTCGGAAGAATGCCCGGCGACGACTGGCAAAAATTTGCCAACTTGCGAACACTGCTCGGCTATCAATGGCTTTTTCCGGGAAAAAAATTATTATTCATGGGCTGCGAATTCGGCCAGCGCGCGGAATGGAACGAAAACAGCCAGCTCGATTGGTGGCTGCTCGATGCCGGGCCGTTTCATCGCGGCTTGCAGAAATTTGTCGAGGACTTGAACAAAATTTACGCCGCGAATTCCGCGCTCTGGAAGGCCGATTACGATTACAGCGGATTTTATTGGATTGATTGCTCTGACAGCGACAACAGCATTTTATCTTTTGTCCGTCAAAATGCCGACGGCTCAAATCCGCTCGCGGCCATCCTCAATTTGACGCCGGTCGCGCGGCCAAATTATCGCATCGGCCTGCCGCGACAGGGCAAATGGATTGAAACTTTGAACAGCGATGCAGGGATTTACGGCGGCAGCAACAAAGGAAATTTCGGGGAAGTTTTTGCGCACGAACACAAATGGCACAACCAAAATTTCTCTGCGGAAATTTATCTGCCGCCGATGAGCATTGTCGCGTTTCGAGTTTAGTGAATCGGAAACTTTTCCAATTTTGGCGTGACGCCTTCGCGCCGGTCCGGTTCAAAATCTGCCGTCAACCAATGGACGGTAAAAGTCGTCTTGCCCGCCAGCGCGAGCGTTTCCAGCATTTCCCATTCGGTCAGGCCTTCGGCCACAAAACTGTGCCGGTAGAAGTGCCATGAATCAGGCGAGCCTTCGCGTGGACGCAATCCGACGCTCAAATATTTTTCCAACCTCGAATGCACTTCGTCCCAATCAGCATCATTCAACAAAATTCGTCCAGAAATATTCCGCATCTGCAATTTTGCAGCGGTGGATTTGTTTTTCGCCGTTGTGATCGTGTCGAGCGAATCCTCGGTTGTATATAAAATCAAAAGTGGCGGCTGAAATGCGGCTCGAATAAAAGTTTGATTGGTTAGCGTAACGATGGCATCGAGCAATGACGGATTTACGTTGGTCAATTGTGCGCGCACGCGCCGGAAAAAATAAATTTCATCTGTCGCGCCGGGCATGAAAATAAGCGCTTTGACGGTGCTGTTCGATTGGAAGGATTTGAGCAGCAGGGAAACACAATTGGTCCGGTTCAATTCCGCAGATGGTTGAACCAGCGGCATTCGGCTCAAGGCGGCTTCCCACGATTCGTCGGCAAAAAGATTTGCGTCTGCGCCGAGCGCGCAAATCAAAAACGCAAATCGAAATAATTTCATAACGAAAGCTGCACAGTTCGTTCCTGAATCTGGTTGCTCCAGCGATTAAAATAGCCGAATAAACGATAAAACTCTTCCAGCTTTGGCAAAATATCGCGGCGTTGTGTTGCGTCGGCTTTCATCCATGCTTCGTCTGCTGATTTCAATTCATTGTTCAAACGTTCTCGCAAATCGCCAAGTTTTTTTTGCAACAAATTCAATCGCTCAATCCATTTCTGTGCACGCTCGAATAGTTGGACGCCCAGCAATGGTGAAAGGTTCCCGTTTTTTTCAGTCAAAAGAGCGTCGGCATTTTTGCAAATGGCTGCAATTTCAGCGAACAAGTCTGCCAAAGCCGCCGGAATCTGCTGGATTTCTTTCGGCTTCGCGCCCGATTCCAATTCGAGCAGATGCAACAGACGCGATTTCGGTTCGAGCAGACAATTGTGAGCGGCGTTCAATTCGGCAAATCGTTTTGCAACGGCGGATTTTTCAAGTTCATTTGCCGAGTGGATTTTGTCGGGATGCGTTGCGGTTGAAAGCGCGAAAAACTTTTGCTTGAGCGTTTCCGGCTCAAGCCACGGACGGCACGGCTCTGAAAGCAACGCAAAATAGTCGGTCATTTGCCAAAGTAAAAAGTAAAAAGTAAAAAGGCAAAAAAACGCGCCAATTGAATAACTTTTGACTTTTTCATTTTTTCTTTTGCATTGAGATCATGCGCTGAAACTTTCGCCGCAGGAACAACTCGTCGCGGCGTTCGGATTTTTCACTTTGAAACCGCCGTCGAGCGCGTTCAGATAATCCAGTTCGCTGCCGGTGACATACAGCGCGCTTTTGGGATCAACCACCACGCGCACGCCGCCGCTTTCCACGAGGATGTCGCGATTCGCCGGCGCGTCCTGCAAATCCATTTTGTATTGCAAACCCGAGCAGCCGCCGCCGACGACGGCCACGCGCAACACGCCGCCCGGACGGCCTTGTTTCGTCAACAATGTGGAAACTTTTTGCGCCGCGCTGGACGTGAGCTTGACCAACCGCTCGTCGCCGACACGAAAGTTCGGCGCGGCAGAATTGGATTTAGCAATGTTGGCAATCATTCGACTGCAATAAATTACTCGCCAGCGTCTTCAACGTCAACGTATCGAAAAGCAAGTTGGTTTCAATTCGAATAATTCCCTCTCCCCGCCAAAGCGGGGAGAGGGTTAGGGTGAGGGGATTTTGAATTTAGAAATAAGCACCACCTCACCCCGTCCCTCTCCCCCATTTTATGGCGGAGAGGGAGAAGTTTTCAAATCCGTGTTTATCCGCGTCCATCCGTGGTTTATTATTCGCGCGTGAAACTGATTTCCTGGAACGTCAACGGTCTGCGCGCCGTGCTGAAGAAAAATTTTCTGGAATTTCTCGACGCCGAGCAGCCGGACGTTCTTTGCCTTCAAGAAATCAAATGCAGTCCCGACGATGTGGAACAGATCTGGCCGCGCCATTACACGACTTATTGGAATTGCGCGAACAAGAAAGGCTATTCCGGCACGGCAATTTTTTCCAAAACGCGTCCGTTGAATGTCACGCCGCATATCGGCATGGACGAACACGACACCGAAGGCCGCGTTCTCGCCGCCGAGTTCAAAGATTTTTTTCTCGTGAACGTTTATGTGCCGAATTCCAAACGCGATTTGTCGCGTCTGATGTATCGGCAAAAATGGGACGCGGACTTTCTGCGCTACCTGAAAAATCTGGAAAAGAAAAAGCCGGTGATTTTCTGCGGTGATCTGAATGTCGCGCACGCGGAAATTGATCTGGCGAATCCGCGTGCGAACATTCACAACCATGGCTTCACCGCCGAGGAGCGCGCCGGTTTCACCAATTTTGTAAATGCGGGTTTTCTCGATACGTTCCGCGAGTTTGAAAAAAACGGCGGACATTACACGTGGTGGAGCGTTTTCAGCGGCGCGCGTTCGCGCAACGTCGGCTGGCGGCTGGATTATTTTCTTATTTCAAAAATACTGCGGCCGCGATTGAAGAGCGCCTTCATCCGCCATCAAATTTTGGGCAGCGACCATTGTCCGGTCGGGATTGAAATGGATTGAATCGCAATGACTGAATTGACCGACACGCTTTGTTTGCAGTGCGGCTTGTGCTGCAACGGTGTTCTCTTTGCCGATGTGCGGCCGGAACGAGGCGACAATTCGCCGTTGTTCGCGCAGCATGGCCCGCGCGTGGCGCAGCCGTGTCCGGCATTCAATTTCGCCGATTGCAAGTGCGCGATTTATGCGGAACGACCGTCGCGCTGCCGGAAGTTTGAATGCAAACAATTGCTTGCCGTTCGCACTGGAAAGAAAACGTCGGAAGCGGCGTTGAAAAAAATTCGCGAGGCGCGAAAGCTGGCGAATGAAGTTGAAAATCTATTGGAACAACTTGGTTTTAATGAAAAACGATTGCCGTTCAGCAAACGTTTCCAGAAATGCCAGCGCGCGGCTGAACGCGGAAAAATTTCGCCGGACGATTTAGACAGCCTCGCGGATTTGCAATTGGCCGTCCATCGTCTCAATGCTTTGCTGGCGCAGGAATTTTACGCGTAAGAAGATCAGCGGACGGCGATGGAACTGATTTTATTCAAGTTCGTCGTCTGTTCATGATAATCCACGGTGCGATTGACGATGACTTCGCGGCCTTCGAGATGCCAGTTCACCTTGCTCGTGAACCAAAAGCCGTCGTCCGTCCGGGCGCGTTCGAAGCCGTAATCAAATTTCCAAATCGAGCCGACAAGCCCGAAGGCGACGTCCACGGGCTTGGTCAAATGCAAATCCGCTTTCGCGAGCGTGAAATCGCCGGCATCCACCCAAATCCGGCCGGATGCCTTGTTGATGAAGCGGTCCTTGAGATTATGTTCGGGCAAATCTTTTTTTACGGGGACAAAATCAATCATCAGCGCCTGACGGCCGTTGAACATTTCCTGCCCGGCGAGCGTGAATTGAAAACGTTTGACCAAATCTTCATTGAGCAAAAAATCATTTTTCTTGAACGCCTGCCCGTGCACGTTGGAATGCGTGTCGCTGATGCCTGCATTTTTCGGGGAAGCGGCATCTGCGGTCACAGCGAGAGCTTGCGGTGTCACCGCCGGATTCGGCTGGTGCCCGCCGACTTTGTCCTCGCGCTTTTTAAGTTCGCCCGCGCCATTGCGGTATTCGGTGATTTTTTCGCGCGAATAGCTGTAGGTCTGGTTGAAAGCGCGGTCGTTGTCGGCATCGAGCTTCGCGCGATCAATGACGTGCTGCAGGATGGAATCGAGGGTTGACGATGGATTTTCCGCGCCGCGTCCTGTCAGAGAAAACGCCGCGAACAAAATGGCCATCGTTGCTTGTCGAAAAATTTTCATGCCTGTACTCTGTTTTAGACGGAAAAACAACCAAAATAGTTTCAAAAACTAATTTGCATATTACCACAGGCCGGAAATTTTACAAACCAAGTTTTTTGAACCGATTTTTCACTTCTTTCAAATGAAAATCGAGCGAGCAAAGTTTCTCCAATTCGCCTTTTGCAAAATACCTTGCGATTTTCGGTTCGGATTTTAATTGTTCAACGAAATCGGCGTCGTCACGTCCGGCGTGTTTGACTTCCCACGTTTTCATCGCGGCGTCCTGGACGAGTTTGTAAGCCGCCTCGCGCGTCAGTCCTTTTTTGATGAGCGCGAGCAAAACGGTTTGCGAATTCCACATGCCGAGCGAGAGGCCGAGATTGCGCTTCATGTTTTCGGGATAAACGTTCAAGCCGTCCATGAGCCGCACCAAAAGCGACAGCATATAATCCAGCAGCGTGCAGGAATCGGGAAAAATGATCCGCTCGACCGACGAATGCGAAATATCGCGCTCATGCCACAAGGCGACATTTTCCAGCGCGGCGATAGCATTGCCGCGCAGCACGCGCGCGAGGCCGGTCAATCGTTCCCATGTGATCGGATTGCGCTTGTGCGGCATGGCGCTCGACCCTTTCTGGCCTTTGACGAACGGCTCTTCGGTTTCAAGGACTTCCGTGCGTTGCAAATGGCGAAACTCAACCGCCCAGCGTTCGATGCTCGCGCCGACGAGCGCTAGCGTTGTCTGAAATTCCGCGTGAATGTCTCGTTGGACAACTTGCGTCGCAATTGGCGCAGGTTTGAGTCCCAGTTTTTTGCAGACAAATTCTTCGACGCGCGGCGACAAGTGCGCGCTGGTGCCGACCGCGCCGCTCAATTTTCCGACGGCCACCACTTCGCGGACGCGTTCCAGCCGTTCCAATGCGCGGTCAAATTCATCGAACATCAAGGCGAGTTTCAGGCCAAACGTCGTCGGCTCGGCGTGGATGCCGTGGCTGCGGCCGATGCACGGCGTGAATTGAAATTCTTTGGCGCGCTTGGCGATGGATTTACGCAACGTTTTGACATCGGCAATCAAAATGTCCGCTGATTGAACCATTTGCACGGCGTAGCAAGTGTCGCCCACGTCGCTGCTTGTCAGGCCGAAATGAAACCAACGCGAAGCATCGCCATTTATTTTTTCCGCGACGGCAGTGGTGAAGCCGATGACATCGTGATTGAGGGTTTTCTCCAATTCCTTTTGCCGTTCGGCGAGCCATTTCAAATCGGCGAAGCAAGCATCCGCGCCCGCTTTGATTTTTTCAAAATCAGACTTCGGCACGACACCTTCGGCGACGAGCGCTTCGCTCGCGAGCAATTCGATTTGCAGCCAGATGCGCAACTTGTTTTCGTCTGTCCAAATCGCCCGCATTTCCGGTCGCGAATAACGCGTAATCATGGCGACAGAATAAAACGTCGAAAGTCGAGAGTCGAGAGTCGAGTGCCAGACGAAAACTCCGAACAAAATCAGCGTTTATCCATTTTCGAGCGAGCTTTTTCGAGGATTTCTCGTTCGCGTGCTGTCAGGCTTTGGATGCCATGCGCGGAAATCTTTTCGAGGATGGGGTCCACTTCCTTTTGCAGAAATTCTTCGGCGGATACATCACCGTCCGTTTTTTTTGCCGAACGCCAGAATGATTTTTTTTCATGCACCGGCGCAGCGGAGCGCGAAGGAAGCCAATTTCCATGAACAAAATACCGTGCATAAAAGAAACCGGTCAAAATCCCGCCGAGATGCGCAGCGTTGGCAACGTCGGTGTTGACTGTCATGCCAATCAATGCCAGTGCGATGCTGACCCACAACAATGTTCTTCCGCGCATCGTGATGGGAATGAAATAAAGGATGAGCGTGAACGGCTGTTCCCAATTCATCACGGCAAAAGCCGCGACCAATCCGGACGCGCCCGCCGAAGCGCCGACAACCGCGCCGTTGAATGACGGAAACAAAAGCGCAAAAAGCATTTGCACGAGGCCGCCGATGATTCCGCTGGAAAAATACAACGTCAGAAATTTTGCGCCGCCAATGACCGTTTCAACCGAGCGTCCGAAGAAATAAATCGCAATGGAATTGAAGATGATATGCAGCCAGTTCGCGTGCATGAATTGAAACGTCAGCAATTGCCAGACGTAACCATGCTTCAAACCATCGAGGCTCAATGCAAAATAATTATTTTGAATTTCTGCGCCGTGCGGTGAATGCGCCGCGAAGAGTTGTAGCAGGAAAACAATCGCGTTGATAATCAGCAGGAGAACGGTGAACGACACGCGCGACTCGTGGTAAGCCGGCTGGCGCATATATTCGCGATCTTCAAGCATGGCGAAACAAGCTAAACGGCGGACGCGACATTTTCAATGGAGGTTTTTGCCACAATGCTTAAATTGTGGCTGAAAGAAACGGCATTTATGAGTTACGAGCTTCCATCAAAGTTAAGCGAAATGCGAACGCGAATCGGCCACGATCACAATAATCGTATGTTGCTTTGGATGGGAAGCTTGATTGTCTATGGAATTTTAGCTGCTTATGCGACTACAGCTACACAGATTCCGCTATGGATAATTGGTTTTGGAGGCATTTTAGAAATAGTGGCAATAATTTATATCGCTTGTCGGCCTTATCAGCAAAGCATCGAATTAGGATATGTTTGTCCATTGTGTGGTGGTTCTCTTTGGAAAGGTTCAAATAGATATGCGTATGACCGTCTTTTGGATTGTGGAGAATGTCCGCATTGCGAACAGTTTATTGCCGATAGATTTGAGTAATCAACCTAATGGCACTTCTACAATTTTTGCAGCACTCTCGCCGGCTGCAGTTTTCAAAATCAATTCCGTTCCGATTTGATTCGATTCACGGCGAACGTAACCAAGCGCGATGTTTGCGTTGAGCGCCGGTGATTTGACGGCGCTGGTGACGTAGCCAGCTTCCTTGCCATCGCGGAAAAGTTTGTCGCCTTTTTTTGGCAGCGGTTCATTTGCTTCGATGGCCAGCCGCAAGGCCCGCAATTCTTTGTTCACATGGCCGACGCTGTGGATGCGATTGATGACTTCCTGCCCGATGTAGCAGCCTTTGTTGTAACTGACGGCGCGATTTTCGATGCCGCATTCAAGCGGAATGTTCGTCTCGTCCATGTCTGCGCCAAATCGCGGAATGCCGTTTTCAATCCGCACGGTTTCAAAGGCCTGCCAGCCGCATTTGCGTCCGGCAAAAGATTTCGTCGCGGCAATTAATCTGTCTGCAAATGCGTCGAATGAATTTTTTGGGACGAACAGGTCAAATCCGTAGGAGACGACGTAAGGAGTCTCTGATCTTTCTTCTCCCTCTTCTCCGCGAAGTGGAGGAGAGGGGCGGGGTGAGGAGGAGCGATTTTGCCCCTCACCCTGACCCTCTCCCCGTTTAGCGGGGAGAGGGAATGGATTGAGTCGCGGATTGTTTGCCAAATAAATTTCACCAAAAGTGGCGTCGGAAATTTTTATGGAATTAAGCGGCTCGCGGGGACGCTCGCCCCACCCAAATGTTTGGATGATTTCTTCCGCCTTCGGCCCTTGCACACTCAACAAGCCGTAATGCGGCGCGGCATCCACGATTTGCACGTCGTCGGCGACGATGAATTTTTCCAGCCGCTGCGAAATTTTTTCGGTAAGTCCCGGCTCGAAATCCAAAAGCAATTCATCCTGCAAATTGAAAATGTTCACATCGCTTTCCATTTTGCCTTTGGCGGTGGCAATCGCGGCGTAACAACCTTCGCCGACGCGCAATTTTTTTACGTCGTTGGTGACTTGTCCGTGCAAAAACCGGACATGGTCATTTCCGACGAGACAAATCCGCGAGCGAGAACTTAAATCCAAAATTCCGGCGGTTTCGCGCAAGGTTCTGTATTCGGCGAGCCAGTCGCCGTAGTCGTTGACGATTTCCATGCCGCCAATTTACTTGGAATTAATCTGTGGCAAAGAGCTTTTCTCTTTTTGCGCTTCGGGCACGCCGTGAAGAGGAATGACTGGATTCCATTTTTTCCATTCGTCGTCCGGCTTTTCTGCCAGTGCGAAAACGGCACCGTTCGTGGCGATGTCGCCATAATCCAGCGGCGTGGCAAATGCGATTCCGCCGCTGACGATGGTTTGCGCGGATTCAGCGCTGATTTGCGCGCCGCTGAAAAGGCCGATGTGAACGTCAATGCCGCCGGCATTCCAGAATTTTGAATTCACCCGCAGGAGCGGCGCATATTCGTCGCGAATGCGCGCGCGAACAAGGACGCGGCGCGAGTCATCGGCGAGCCGAAAATCCAAAACTTCACCGACTTGAACGCCGCGATAAAAAATGGTGGTTTGTTTTTGCAACGAGCCGAGGTCGTCGGTGAGCAAAGTGATTTCAACCGCCTTGACCGGTTCAACGGGTGCTTCGTTGAGTGCAAGAAATTCATTTGTGCGCGGGCCATTTCCCGGCTGCACGTTGATGTAATTTCCCGAAACAATCGTGCGCAATCCGCTGATGGAGCCGACTTTGAGTTCAGGACGCACCATCCAAAACACCGAGCCTTGCCGCGCGACATCGCCGGCGGAATAATTCAACTTCGCTTCAACGGCCACGAATTTTTTATCTTTGGTCAGCGTCATGCTTTTGACTTCGCCGATGTTTGCGCCGCGATATTTGACGGTTGAATTTTCATGCTCCAATCCGTCGGCGCTTTGAAAATAAATCGTGATGGTCGGTCCGGCAAAAATGAAATCGTGTAAAATAAAATAAAGGCAAAGTCCGGCGGCGGCGACGGGCAGCGCCCAGATGACCCAATTTAAAAAAGCTTTTTCAATTTTAGCCTTGGGCAGCGTGTGCGTTTTTTCATTCATAACGTTTTTGTTCCGCCGGAGAATCCCAAAGCAGCCGCGGGTCAAAACTTAACGTCGCCAGCAGCGTGAGCACGACGACGGCAGCGAAGGAAAAAACGCCGCGTCCCGGATTTACGGTGGCAGCTTGTCCCAATTCAATCAATGAAACGCCGATCGCCAGCAAAAAAACTTCGAGCATGTTCCACGGGTCAATGGCCCGGATGATTTGATAAATCCACGTGCGCGCTTTTTTCCAATACGGCCAATCCAGCGTGAGCGTGATAAAAATCAGCCCGATGATTTTCAGCGCCGGCGTGAACATGCTCGTGCAAAAAACCAGCGCGGCGATGAAAAATTGATGATGCTCCCAAAGTGATTTGATTCCCTGAAAAATCGTCGTTTGCGTGTGCTGGCCTTGATAAAATGCGGTGACGATTGGATAAAAATTCGACGGAAAATAAAGAATGGCTGCGGCAATTGAGAATGCGAGAGTGCGCGAACGACTGCTGGTGCGGCGATACGCGATTCGGAAATTGCAGCGCGCGCATTTGGCAACCGAACCTTCCGGCACAGCATCCATTTCCTGCACCAATCCGCAAGTCTCACACGCCACCATCTTGTCCATTTTCTAATTTCGGCGAAAATGGAAAAAATTCAAACGAAAGTTGCCAATTCGTTTCCGAAATCGAATTGCGCTGGCGCGCGCCAAACGGCAAAGTGTGCGGATGAATTTGGACTCATTGTATTCTGAACTGACACTGAAAACGAAAGCCAAGCTCGTGCTTATTGTGTTGGACGGCCTCGGCGACATTGCCACGCGTGAACAAAATTTTCTCACGCCGCTCGAAGCCGCCACGACGCCGAACCTCGACAAGATCGCAAGAGAATCGGCGCAAGGCCGGATGATTCCCGTCGCGCCCGGCATCACGCCCGGCAGCGGGCCGGGACATTTGGGGCTTTTCGGCTATGACCCGCTGGAATTTCAAGTCGGTCGCGGCGTCATCGAGGCGCTCGGCCTCGGCGTCGAATTGAAACCCGGCGACGTTTGCGCCCGCGCGAATTTTTGCACACTTGATGCGCAAGGAATTGTCACCGACCGTCGTGCCGGAAGGATTGCAACGGACGTTTGTGAAAAATTGTGCGCGATGCTTTCGGCCAAAATCAAAAAAATCGGCGACACGGAAATTTTGATCAAGGCCGGCAAGGAACATCGTTTCGTCGTCATCTTTCGCGGCAAAGGTCTGGAAGGCCCGCTGACAGACGCCGATCCAAACCGTGAAGGATTTGTGGTTCCGAAAGTTCATCTGCGCGACGAAAATAATTCCGGCCAGAAAAAAATGGCCGGGCTGATAGCGGAATTTTACAAACTTGCGCTGCCGATTATCGCAAATGAAAAACCGGCGAACGGTTTTCTCATGCGCGGCATCGCGCATCAACCGCATATTCCGATTTTTGAAGAACGCTATTTGCTCAAGCCCGTGTGCCTCGCGGTTTATCCGATGTATAAAGGGCTGGCGCAACTCGTCGGCATGAAAAAAATCGAAGTGCAGACGATCCAGGAACAGTTCGAGCGCTACCTCAAGGAATACGACAACTTCGATTTCTTTTTCATCCACTACAAATACACCGACAAATCCGGCGAGGACGGCGATTTCGTCGCGAAAATGAAAGCGATTGAATACTTCGACGCCGCACTGCCGATCTTGTTGCGCAAAAAACCGGACGTGCTGGTTGTCACCGGCGATCATTCGACGCCCGTCGCGGTCAAAGGTCATTCATGGCATCCTCAACCGGTGCTGCTGCATTCGGCGTTGAGCGGCTCGGACAAATTGGAACGCTTCACAGAAACCGGCGCGAACAACGGCTCGCTCGGCGTGTTTGAATCGAAATTCTTGATGCGCCTGATGCAGGCGAATGCAAAAATGTTCGACAAGTTTGGCGCATAAAATTTGTAGGAGCCGAGGTAACGAGGCTCAATTTTTAATTGAATAATGAGACTCCTTACGTCGTCTCCTGCGATTTTCAAAAAATGAATTTGCCAAACAAATTGACGGTTTCGCGTTTCGTGCTGACGGCGTTTTTTCTTTGGGCGCTGTTCTGGCCGACGCCGATTCCATTTCGCCATACGCTCGCGCTGGTTCTGTTTTGCATCGCCAGCTTCACGGATTTTCTCGACGGCAAAATCGCGCGGGCGCGCGGACTCATCACCAATTTTGGAATTTTGATGGACCCGCTCGCGGATAAAATCCTGACCTGCTCGGCCTTCATCGCATTTGTCGAAAGCAGCCGTTTGCAACCCGACGCGCCGGTCAAGGTCGCCGCGTGGATGGTCATCGTCATCGTCGCACGAGAGCTGACGATTACGGGTTTGCGGTTGCTGGCGGCGTCAAAGGGCGTTGTGCTGTCGGCTGAACGGTTTGGAAAACACAAAACGATTTCACAGATCGCTGCCATCATCGCGCTGCTCGTGACCGACGCCAAAAACGAATGGCCGCCGCTGTTGCAAAGTATTTTTCAAGGCTGGTCGGTAACCTTCACCGAAATTGCGCTGTGGCTGACGGTCGTGCTGACGGCGGCGTCCGGCATGATTTATTTGTGGCGCAACCGGCGGATTTATTTGAGCGATATTTAGGAAATTTGAAAAATGTTTCGCATCGGCATAGACCTCGGCGGCACGAAGATTGAAGGAATTGTTCTCGATGAACAAGGCCGCGAACTTTTTCGCAAACGCATCGAGACGCAGCAGGAAAAGGGTTGCACCAGCATCCTGAATCGTATCAAGGAACTTCACAACGAGTTGGCGGCGAGCATTCAAAACAAACCGCATACATTTGGCATCGGCACGCCGGGCGCGATTTCTCAACGCACCGGCCTGATGAAAAATTCCAACACCGTTTGCTTGAACGGCCAGCCGGTGAAATCTGATTTGGAAAATCTCTTGGGACGCAAAATTGAGATTCAAAATGATGCGAATTGTTTTACGATGGCCGAGGCTTTGCACGGTGCGGGCAAGGGAAAGAATTTGGTTTTCGGCGTCATCATGGGCACGGGTTGCGGCGGCGGCATCGTCCACAAAGGCGAGGTCATTGTCGGGCGGCAGGCCATCGCCGGTGAATGGGGGCACATGAGCATTGATCCCAATGGGCCGCTCTGTTACTGCGGCAATCGCGGTTGTGTGGAGACTTGCATCAGCGGCGGCGGAGCGGAAGCGCGTTATGCGGAACAATTCGGGATCAAAAAACCGTTCCGCGAAATCGAAAAAGATTTTTATGCAGGCGACGCGAAGGCGGTTGAGTTCATGAAAATGTTCTTTGGCAATTTCGGTCGCGCAATGGCCAATCTCATTGACGTGCTCGACCCGGACGTGATCGTTCTCGGCGGCGGCGTTTCAAAATTCGACGCGCTTTACTCGGAAGGCATCGCGCAAGTTGCCAAATTTGTTTTCAGCGATTCGCTGGAAACATCCATTGTCAAAAATCAACTCGGCGATTCCGCTGGTGTCATCGGCGCGGCGCTGATTGGGATTTGACGCTTGCTATTACTGCGGAGGCGGAGGGCGATTACCCTGCCTGATGCCATTTGGCGGACCGCTTTGCGGATTTCCAGCCGCATTCGGAGGAGGCGCGCCAGCCGGACCAAATTCCTGCGGATCCAATTGTCCATTGCCATTTGCGTCGAGTTGCTTCAATTCCGCTGGCGCGTTGGCAATTTCATTTGAACCAATCGCATTGCCGGTATCCGGACGGAGCGCATTGTAAATGCGAAATTGTTTGTAGTTGCCGCTGGCCAGATCAGTTGTGGTCAGGTATTCGTCCGGTTCCAATTTGCCGTCATTATTCCGGTCGAGAGACTTCAAGTTCGCGCCGGCGTTGGCCATTTCATTTTTATCAATCACTCGATCATGATTTGCGTCCAGCGCGCCAATCAACAGCATCAGCGGCGGATTATCATTTCCACCCTGTTGCTGTTGCGGCGGCGGCTGAAAATTATTTTCCGGTTGTTGCGGCGGCGCAGGTCTGTTTTCTATCGGCGGTGTGGCAACAGGCGCAGCGGATTCAACGGACGCCGCAGTTGGATTTGCCGCTGCAATTTTATTTTGCGGCGACTGCTTTTTTGAAATAACAAAAATCACCGATGCGATTGCGACGAGCAAAACAAAGGCTAAAATCAAAATTCCGGCGACAAGTTCCTTTTTCGATTTTGGCGGTTCCAGTGGTTCTGTCGGCGGTGACGGCAATGTCATCGGCGCATGACCTTGTTTGACGAGATGCAAATCGGCGAGCAGCGAATCGTAATCCTGATAGCGGTCTTCGGGATTTTTTGCCGCCATGCGATGGATTAGCGCTTCGACTTCGGCTGGCAATTCCACGCCGAGTTCCGCCGCGCTGGGCAAAGGCTTTTGCGTGTGCGCCAGCACGATGGAAATCGGCGAATTGCCATCGTAAGGATATTTTCCCGTCAGCAGAAAAAATAGCGTGATGCCGAGCGAATAAATGTCCACACGATGGTCGGCATTTTTAGAATCTGCTGCCTGCTCCGGCGCGATGAAATGCGGCGAGCCGATGATATTACTCATCGTCAATTCCGAATCCTGCGTCAAAATTTTCGCGAGACCCAAATCGGCGACTTTCACAATTCCATTGCGTGTCAGCATCAGATTGGACGGCTTGATGTCGCGGTGAATGATTGATTTTTCTGCCGCCGCCTTGAGCGCGCGTGCTGCCTGCTCAACAATATCAAGTGCTTCTTCGGTCGGAAGTTTTCCTCGAATGGCGACGTAAGACGAAAGATTCTGGCCTTCGATGAATTCCATGATGATGAAAGGGCGGCCATCGAATTTGCCAAAATCATGCACCTGGACAACGTTCGGATGATTCAATGCGGCGGCGGCCTTGGCCTCGCGCTCAAAGCGCTGAAGAAATTCTGCGCGCGCCGCCAGCGGCTCCGATAAAATTTTCAGCGCCACCTTGCGGTCCAACTTTGTTTGGATCGCTTCATAAATCACGCCCATCCCGCCTTGCGCGATTTTGCGGACGAGCCGGTAACTGCCAAATGTTGCGCCGGAAATGTCGTTCGCGCCCGGCGGCGCCACGAGCGGCACGTTCGGCGGCGGCAATTTATTTATCAGTGTTTCGTCCATCTGATTTGTGTCAACGGCCGCTGCAATCGCGCCCGGTGTTTGGATTGATGGATTCATTGTCTGCAAATTGTTTTATAAACCAAGCGGCGGATTGACTGTTCACACCTGAATTTCACAGCAACCCGCCGCTTTCTGTTCACACGAACAGAATCATTCGCCGTTTGGCGGCGCTCCCGCTGGGCCGTCGGCATTGTTGTCGTCATCCTGTGGTGGACGTGGCGGCCGCTGTCCGACAAACTCGTCCGGCGTCAGCACGCCGTCGCCATTTTTGTCCAGCGATTTCAGCGCGGCGCTGGCATTGGCGATTTCGTCCGCATCAATCACGCCGTCGTGGTTCGCGTCAATCGCGCCGATGATTGCCGGTGGCGGCGGACGATGGCCGCGTGGCGAGCCGTTTTGACCGTCGTCGTTTGCATCCTGCGCGTTGGCCGCGAAGGCCGACGCGCCGAGCGCCAGCGCCGCCAGCATTGCTTTCATTGTTCTTTTCATTTTGTGTTCTCTTTCTTTTTGCCGGTGTGAATTGTTAAAATTATTTGGCCTCGACTGCTTTCTGAATGATGCGGATCACAAAAAACACAAACCTTCCGCCGCTTAAAGAAATGCGCCGCATGGATTGCCGGCGACGCCTGTTTTCATTTTTCATGCCGTCAATTTACGCGAAGCAACCTTAAGCGAAGATGAAGTTGAAAAGTTTTTGGCGAATTATTTTGCGGCCAGATTCGCAGGCGCGGCAGGCCGTAAAAACTTTTCATCCGTGAGCGTTTTCAGAAATGCCGCGAGCGCGCGTTTGTCTTCCGCGCTCAACGGCACGCCGCCGTCAGGATGTTTGGCAAGGTTCGGGTCGAGCGTGGCGCTGCGTTTCATGCCCGTGCAATAATGCTCGACGACTTCTTCGAGGGTTTGGAAGCGACCGTCGTGCATATATGGCGCGGTGACTGCGACGTTGCGCAGCGATGGCACGGAAAATTTGCCTTCATCGCCCGGGCGCTTCGTGACTTTGTAACGGCCTAAATCTCTGAATGCAGAATCCAATCCGTTGTTCGCAAAATTCTGGCTCTGAAACAGCGGCCCGCCGTGACAATGAAAACAATCCGCGCCATATTGGCCGTGATACGGATCATATTCCGTATTGAACAAAACGAAGCCGCGCTGTTCATCATCCGAAAATTTTTCCGTGCCATTCATCACGCGGTCGAATTTGGAATTGAAGGAAACCTGCACGAGTAAAAATTGCTCCAGCGCGTGGGCGATTTTATCCGAAGAAATTTCCGGCGACCCGAACGCATTTTGAAAAAGTCGTGGATAATCCTTGTCGGCGGAAATTTTGGCGACGAGGCTCGTCAACGATTCGTGCATTTCGATTGGATTTTGAATCGGCTGCAAAACCTGTTCGCGCAACGTCGCCGCCCGCCCATCCCAAAAGAACGACGATTTCCATGCGAGATTTTCCAGCGGCATGGCATTGCGCGTGCCGATGTCACCGTCAATGCCGCGACTAAACCGTCGCCTCTCTGAAAATGCTTCCTGCGGATGATGGCAAGAGGCGCACGATTGCGAATTGTCCGCCGAAAGCCGCCGGTCGAAAAATAATTTACTGCCGAGCGCGACGCCTTCGCCGGTCAGCGGATTGTCGCGCGGCAAATCCGGTTGCGGTGCGAATTGCGAAATCGTCAGCCGATACGGTGTGGCGTTCGGCGCGATTACGATGTGATTTGTTCCATGTGTCAATTCCGCCATCGGCGAAAATGGTTTCACATTTTCAACTGCAAATGCGTTTTCAACATTCTCTCGTAATTGAACTGCAAGCAAATCATTTGTCCGCGAATGGCTTGTGTCGGTTGTGTCGCTCAATTGAATCTTATTTGGCGTGGAAAAGATTTTATCGGCGTTCAGCGCAATCTGAATTTCCCGGCTGGAATTCAGGTTTAATTGCACTGGTAATTCAATCATCATCAATTCGCGGTCAGTCGCGATGTGATAAGAAAAGCCGCTTCGCTTGCCGCCGTTTTGCCAGCCGCCTTCGAGTGCGAGGAAGACGTATTCGCGCGACCAGCCCCAATACAAGCCGTTCACGTTGGGATTCAATGGATGACCCGCCGGCCATCGCGCGGCATCGCCATGATTGATTTGCGGTTCAAGGCCGATGTGAAAACGGATGCGGTCGTAATTTCCGGCGGGAACATTTTCGGGCGTGAAATTCGTTCTGCCGTCTCGCGCTCCGATGAACGCGAAAAAGTTTTTCTGTTCAATCCAAGTTCCATCCGCACGGCGCAATGCAAAATCAGACAAAAGAAAATCCAGTCGCATGACGGAAATTTTTTGGCCGTTGGCGGTTTGATTTGTAAGCACGTCGAAAGCGAGCGGCGCATTGTTGAACTGCGGGAAAAATTCTACGCGCAAATCCGCCGCGTTCGCGCCGGTCGCCAGCAGGAGCGGGAGCAGAATGATTTTTTTCAGCGCGCGGTTCATTTTTTATTTTCGGCTCATGGGGACGCCCGCCCCGCCAATTTTCAATTTATGGTAAATCCGCCGGTCAGCGAGTAAGGCGGATTTGGATTGAATTGGACGTTCACATTTTGCGAACCAGTCGGCGTGTAATTGGACGGAATCGTGAAAACGGCTTGAACTAAATTGGTGGCGATGCTGGTCGCGCTCGACGCCGTGATGCTGCCGATGGTGACGCTGGAAATCGGCGCGCCAGCGGGCGGATTTGGTGGCGAGTTGGGCAGAGTAATTGTCAGAACAACGGTTTGTCCGCGAGAGGCGCTGCCGCCGGGCGCGACGGAATTGGTCGCAAACAAAGTTGTGCCGGCGCCGTCAAATGTCTTAATGCCGGTTCTTCCGACGCGATAATATCTCGTATCAAGCGAAGTGATATTCGTATAGCCCGCAGTGACTTGATTTGGCGGCGAAGTGTTTCCGCTGGAAACAACCGTCCAGCCGGATGAATCGGACAAATTCGTCGAAGCCTCCACTTGATAACTGCCGCCTTCGACTGCGCTCCATGTCAAAGTCACGCTGCCATTTTTCACCGTCGGCGAATTGAGCGTCGAAGTTAAATTCGTGTTGCCGAGGAAATTTGTCGCGACACTTTCACTGATTGCTATGATGCTGCCGCCGACCGGGTTGCCGCGAAAGGCGCGGCCGATGTTGTAGGGAAATGTCGGCGTGCCGTTCGATGAAACACTCACGAAGTAAGCGTAAGTGCCGCCGGGAAATTCAGGCGTGACGCAATAACGCCCGTTGTATTCGTCCAAATCAAAATCCACGCCTTGCACATAACCGTGGTCGCCGAGATAATCATTGTCTTCCATGTAATCGCCGAGCGGATGCGCGGTGATGACGTTTGGACCGAGCTGATTGGAAGCGACGTTGTAAATTCTCACCGCCCATTGCGGAATGGTTTTGCGGCCGTTCGCGGTCAAATTGCTCGTGCCGTAATTTCCATCGCGGATGACGTAGCCGGAAATCATCCGGCGAATCCCGCTGTTTGAATTTGTCGCGTTGGAATAGCCGTAAGGCCCGTAAAGCGGACAACCATCGCTCGTCCATGCGAGGATTGGCGAATGTTTTGTCGCCGTGTTTGTGGATTCAGAATACGTTTTTGTCGTGGAATTAAAATCCACACGGTCGCCGAGCAAATAGCGCAGGCCAATCGGGTCGGCATGATAATGATAGACGCCGGTGTTTTGCTGGTGCGCGTAGCCGGGGTCGAACGATACGCCTTCATTGACATAAGCGTCGCGATTCCAATAGCCGGTGATGTTTTGGGCGTCCACATTTGAAACGGTGCTCCATGTGTAAGCATCCCAACTGTTATACATTTCCACGCCGTCCACGAAGATTCCGATTTGTCCGCCGCCGGAAATTGTTTTTGTCGTCGGCACGCCGTTCGTTCGCGGAAAACGGAAGAGCAATTTTTGATTCACCGGCAGATTTGGGAACATCGTCGTGCGCCCGGAATTCAAATACCACGGCCCCATGATGTAGCTGCCGAGGCCGGTGCTGCGGATGTAAATCCAATCCGACGATGAATAAATTTCCTGAATGCCGCAATACGCCGGTGACGATTGCGTTTGCGAGCCATTTGTCCAATTCGTCAGCGTATTGCCCGCCGTTTTCATCGCGTCATTCGTATAGACGCGCGCGTATTTGCCCGAATAAGCCGTGAGCCAGGAATCAATTTGCGGATCGGCGAAGGCGTTGAAGTTCAAAAAAATAATTCCGATAACAATTGGCGTGAGAATTGTTTTCATGCTCCGACTTTACGCGAATGAACCTTAAGAAAACATGAAGCCGGACAATTTACAGCCGCCAAAATTTCTTCATCCAAACTTAAGGTTCCTTCTGCGAGAGTGACGGTGACAAAATTCCGTGTTAAATCAAGTGCGCATGAGAATCCTGATTGTCGAAGACGAACCCGATTTGCTCCGCAGCCTCGCACAGGCGTTGCGTGAGGAAGGTTACGCCGTGGACGCCGCCGCCGATGGCGAGGAAGGCTCTTACAAAGCTGAAAACTCTGATTACGACGCCATCGTCCTCGACGTGATGCTGCCGAAAATGGACGGATGGGAAATTCTTTCGCGCCTTCGTAAAACAAAAAAAACTCCCGTGCTCATGCTCACCGCGCGCGACCAGACGCGTGACCGCGTGCGCGGCCTTGATACCGGCGCGGACGATTATCTCGTCAAGCCGTTCGATTTGTCCGAATTGTTCGCACGCCTGCGCGCCATTATCCGCCGCAGCGCGAACAAGACCACCAACGTCATCGAAATCGGCGACGTGAAAATTGACACGGCGGCGCGAACTGTTTTGCTCAAGGACAAACCGGTTGAATTGACGGCGCGTGAATACGCGCTCGTGGAATTTATGGCGTTGCATCGCGGCGAAGTCGTCACGCGCACGCAGCTTTACGAGCATCTGTTCGATGAAAATGACGAGACGTTGTCCAACCTGCTCGACGTCCACGTTTCCAACGTCCGCAAAAAGCTCGGCGCGGAATTCATCGCCACGCGGCGCGGGCACGGCTATTGCATCGAATGAAAATTTTTAATTCCATCAAATGGCGACTGCAAATCTGGTATGGCCTGATTCTCGCCTTAACAATCACTGCGGGAGTTGCGAGTTCTTATCAAATGGAGCATGACCGTCAACTTAACTACGTTGACCGGACGCTGCACACGGAATTTCAAAACTTAATGCATGTTGTCCATTTGCCCCCCTTTAGCGATTTGCCGCCAGAAACGCGACCACCGGAAGAACGATTTCCTGAACCTCATTTTCCAAAAGAAGCAGTTGTTTCATATTTTCAAGATATAGCCGCTGCCGGTTATTACTCCGTAATCTGGCTGCCAGATGGCAAAGAAGTGATGCGCTCCACGAATGCGCCTGCGGATTTGATTGCGCCAAACAGTTGGAATCCAGCCCAAATGCCGCGCGGTGAATCGCAAGCGCGTGATGTTTTGCAAAAACACGACGACAATTACGAATTGATTGTCTCCATTCGGAACGAACGACAGGATTACGATATTCTCATTGGCCATTCGATTTTGTCAGAATTACAAGAACTTCGGCGATTTCTGCTCAAACAAATTATGGACGGCTTATTTATTTTGTTTGCAGGATTAATCATCGGTCATTTGCTAATTTCCCATGCTATTCGTCCAATTAATTCCATCAGCGATGCTGCCGTGAAAATTTCCGCAGGCGATTTGTCGCAGCGCATCAACGTCGCCGAGGCTGAAAGCGAACTTGGACAACTCGCCTCCGTTTTGAATTCTACTTTCGCGCGCCTCGAATCCGCCTTCGCGCAGCAAAAACAATTCGCCTCCGACGCCGCACATGAATTGCGCACGCCGGTTTCCGTTATTTTGACGCAAACGCAAACGACGTTGAATCGCGAACGTGAAGCGAAGGATTACAAGGAAACCGTCGAAGCTTGCCAGCGCGCGGCGCAGCGGATGAAGAAATTGATTTCCGCGCTGCTCGAATTGGCGCGGCTTGATGCGGGACAAGAACATGTCAAACGCAAGCGGCTTGATTTCAAACAAACCGTTCACGATTGCATTGAGATGATTCGTCCGATTGCCGAAGAGCATGGATTGAAATTGGTTTCCGAACTTTCGTCGATTGAAATCACCGGCGATTCCGGCCGATTGTCGCAAGTGGTCACAAATCTTTTGACGAACGCAATTCAATACAACAAGCCGCGCGGCGAAATTCGCGCGAAGCTGGAATCGCAAAGTGGTTTGGCCGTGCTGACCGTCGGCGACACGGGGCAGGGGATTTCTCCGCTGGATTTGCCGCACGTCTTCAAACGATTTTATCGTGGTGATAAATCACGCACCGGCGCGAGCAATTCCGGCCTTGGCCTGGCCATTTGCAAAGCCATCATCGCCGCACACGGCGGCACGATTGAAGTGGCGAGTGAAGAAGATGTCGGAACGACTTTTACGGTGAGATTGCCGCTGGTTTAGAAATTTTTGATGGGGCGAGCGTCCTCGCGAGCCGGAACAATTTTCAAAACGGCTCGCGGGGACGCTCGCCTCACCGGTGCCGATTTAACGCAAAAACATTTCCGCCGCAGCGTCGGCAAACCGCAATCCTTGTGGCGTAAGTTGAAAACGATTTGCATCGCGTGCGGCCCAATTGCGTTCGATCAATTGTTCCATTTCGGAATTCCATCCGTCGCGCAAATCGAAATTCGTCGCGCGGCGAAATTCTTCAAACGGCCAGCCGGAGTTCATCCGCAAACCGAACGCCGCCGTTTCGCCAGCGCGTTTGAGCGGCGGCAATTCTTCGCTGGATTCAATCGCGCGTTTTCCTTTTTCAAGTTGTTCGCAGTAAAGTTGCGTGTTCGACCAATTTTTTGTGCGGACGCCGCGAACATAACCGGTCGCGCTTGGGCCGAGGCCGTAAAAATCTCCGCCGCGCCAGTAATTGACATTATGTTTGCAGGCAAGCGCAGGAATTTTTCCTTCGATTGCGCCTTTAGCGAAATTTGCGATTTCGTATTGTTGAAATCCCGCGCGTATCGCGAACGAAATCAATTCTTCATACATTTCGCACGCGAGATTTTCGTCCACGGAAAATTCACCGGCTTGCAATTGTTGGAACAACGGCGTGTCATCTTCGTAAATGACTTCGTAGCTGGACAAATGTTCGCTTTGCATCGCAATCGCTTCGCGCAATGTGTCGCGCCAGATTTCCATCGTCTGGCCGGGAATGGCGAACATCAAATCAAGATTGATATTTTCAAATCCGGCGCGCCGCAAAATGTCGAACGATTTGAAAACCTGTTCGCGCGAATGAATTCGTCCAAGCCGGTCGAGCAGTTTTTCATCGAGCGATTGCACGCCCATGGAAATGCGATTGACGCCGAAATCACGGAGTAATTTTGCTTTGTCGGCTGAAACTGTTGCTGGATTGCATTCGACGGAAAATTCCTCCGCGCCGAGCAGGTTCAATTTTTCCATCGCGCGGAGGATTTGCTTCCACTGGCGCAGGTTCAAAAGCGATGGCGTTCCGCCGCCGAAGAAAATGGTTTTTGGCTTGAGATCGTCGGCGACGATTTCCATTTCACGGATAAGCGCGTTGACGAAACGATTGATCAATTCGCCGCTCGACGCCTCGGAATAAAACGCGCAATACGCGCATTTCTGCGCGCAGAACGGGACGTGGACATAAAGACTTGCGACAGGCGAATCGGTCATGGGATAAAAATAACGCGCGCGTTGCCGACTTGCGAACGAAATCAAGGGCATATCCTTCACGGCTCGACGAAAACCGGCATGCCGGCCCAAACCAAATTCACCAAATACTCCGCGTCCCAATTCGCCAGCCGGAAACAGCCGTGCGATTCCGTGCGGCCAACCTGCTCGGGAACCGGCGTGCCGTGAATGCCGTAGCCAATTTTATCCAAACCAATCCACGCCACACCGACGGGATTATTCGGGCCGGGCGGAATAATTAATTTATGGTCGAGCGTTTTGGATTCCGGCGCTTCGGGAAAAAGTTCCGGGTCAAACGTGTAATTTGGATTCGGTGCGACGACGACCACATGCAATTCGCCGACCGGACGTTTTTCCACTTTCGCCGCGATACTGCAAGGAACGTGCAACAGCAAATTCGTCTGCGCGTCGAACGCTTCCAAAAACTTTTCAGACAAGTGAATCGCGACAAATGCCGCCTTGTCATTTGGTTCGGGATAATTCACGTCTGGAATTTTCAAAACCGTTCCGGCAGAAATGTTTGTCCAATTTACATTTTGATTGAGCAATCGAATCAGCGCCGGATGCGAATGACTTTTTTCCGCAACCAATTCCAATTCCGTTTCGTAATCCAGTGCCGACTGCTGCGATTTCTCAATCCACGTTTTGCCCAGCGACTGTAAACGCGCCAAATCATTCGTCGTCACCGTGTAAGTTGCAAGGATTGGCGCGTCGAGCATCAAATTTGAGCGCGTGAGAGCATCCAATTTTCCGGTGATCGGCAAATGTTGAAATTGCTGAAAAACCAAAATCGCCGCGCGCGTCTGCGAACCGACGGCTGCGTCCAGCGAACCCGGCGAAATGCCGCGACGCGCCAACGCGACTTGCGCTTCAAAAACGTCATGAACTGCTCGCGGAAAATCCACCGACGATTGACGCGAAACCGTGAACGGCTTGGGTGACGTTTTGGAAACAACCGTTTTTGCCGGAGCATATTTTTTGAAATGCTCATGCCGCCAGAAGAAATAAATCGCCACGATGGCTAAAATGAGAAAAATCCAAACACCAAAACCGCCACCGCGCTTTTTGCGGTCGCGCGATGTTTTATATTTCGGTTTTTCTCGATGAAGCACCTTTACAAAATGAATTGGAATAAATCCGGCGGCGAGTTTTTTCGCAATGGAAAAGATGAACATATTGGCGCCGTTTTTCGACGGTGGATGTTTGTGAAATCAAAAAATCAATTGTAATAAATCTCCCGCAATGTTATTTAGCGTCATGCCAAAACTTCCTTCATTGCCTGTGAAATTATTGCCGTCGTTTTTATTTTTAGCGTGCTTTGCAATCCCGCTTTGGGCGCAAGATTCTAAAAGTGTCGCCAACCCATTCATCGCCGAAAACGACGTGACTTGGACGGCGCTGGGAACAAATGAAAATGATTCCATGCCGGTCGGCAACGGCGACATCGCCGCCAATGTCTGGACGGAGCAGAACGGCGATCTGTTGCTGCTCGTGGCCAAGGCCGACGCGTGGGCTGAAACGGATGCGCTGATGAAACTTGGCCGTGTGCGCATCCGGTTGAATCCAAATCCATTTGCGGGAGCCACCAATTTTACTCAAGTCCTCAAGCTGGAAAACGGCAGCGTTGAATTGAAGAGCGGCGAAAATACCGTCCGCGTTTGGATTGATGCGAATCATCCGGTGATCCACACCGAGGCGCATTTGGAACAGCCCGGAACTTTTCAGGCGGGATTGGAACTCTGGCGCGGCACGGACACGGTTTTTCCCGCCGGCGCGGATCGCATCACATGGTGCCATTTTAATCCAAGCAGCATGTATCCTTCCCTGCTCAAGCAGGAACATCTGGAACCGCTCATCTCAAAATATCCCGACCCGCTTTTGCACCGTTGTTTCGGGGCAACCCTGACCGGGCCGGGACTGGTCAGCGGCGATGACCACACTTTGAAATCAGCGTCGCCAAGTCAAAATTTCCAGCTCGATTTGATTGCGCTGACCGAACGTCCGGTTGATTCGGCGCAAGCTTGGAAAAATAATCTTGATGCGCTGGTTAAAGAAATTGAACCGATGGATTTGTCCCCGGCTTGGTCGGCGCACGGGCAATGGTGGCGGGATTTTTGGAATCGCAGTTGGATTCATGTCGCCGGAACTGCGGATGCGGCAAAAGTTTCCCAAGGCTACGTCATGCAGCGTTACATGATCGCCGCGTCCTCGCGCGGTGAACAGCCGGTGAAGTTCAACGGCGGACTTTTTACCGTCGGGCATGATATGGCGGCGGACGCGAAGACCACATCGAGAGACCACAATCCCGATTACCGTCAATGGGATGATTGCTATTGGAACCAAAACAACCGCCTCCTTTACTGGCCGTTGGTTGCGACGGGAGATTATGATTTGCTCAAGCCGTGGTTTGCCATGTATGTGAACGCGCTGCCGCTGGAGAAGGATCGTATGCAGCTTTATTATCATCACGCTGGCGCAAGTTTCCCCGAGACGATGCATTTCTGGGGACTGCCGAGGCTGCACGATTTCGGCGAAAACAATCCGTCCAATGAAATACAAAGCCACTGGCAGCGTTATCACATTCAGGGAACTTTGGAAGTCATCGCTGAAATGCTCGATTATTATGACCAGACTCAAGACGCCGATTTTGCGCGCGATTCAATTGTCCCGTTTGCCGATGCCATCGTGACTTACTACGACCAGCATTGGCCGCGTGATGCCGATGGAAAAATTCGGATGGCGCCGGTGCAATCCCTGGAGACTTATCAACTCGACGCCATGAACCCGACGCCGGACATTGCCGGACTCAAAGCCGCCATTCCGCGACTTCTATCGCTCCCGAAAAATTTGACTTCCAAAAATCAGCGGACTGCCTGGGCCAAAACGCTCAAAGATTTGCCGCCGATTCCAATGGGCAAAACCGTCCGTGGAAAACTGCCGCCGTTCGGCGTTGGCGACACCAACGGCACGCCCACAATTCTTCCCGCTGAAAAATATGGCAAGACCAGCAACGGCGAAAACCCGGAACTTTACGTCGCGTTTCCCTATCGTCTTTACGGCGTGTGCAAACCCGGACTCAAACTTGCGCAAGACACCTTCGCCGCCCGGCTTTTTCATCAGGACACCTGCTGGGGACAGGACGGAACGCAAGCCGCCGTTCTGGGTTTGACGAGCGACGCTAAAAAAGCCGCCACCGCAGAATTCACCGATTACGGCGACGAGCGCTTCGCGTGGTTCTGGAAAGCGGGACATGATTGGATTCCCGATTTCGACAACGGCGGTTCCGGCATGATCACGCTGCAACTGATGCTGATGCAATGCGACGGCAAACGCATCCAGCTTTTGCCCGCATGGCCTGCCGGTTGGACGGCGGATTTCAAACTGCACGCGCCTTACGAGACAACCGTGGAAGGCCATGTGGAAAAGGGCAAAGTTACGAATCTGAAAGTGACGCCAGAATCCAGAGTCAAAGATGTGATAGTTGTGCCAGTTCAGTAAAAGGCAAGATTACGGTAACAGTTTTCATTGTAATTTGGCCGACTCACATCATCTTGATGTCAAATCGGACGCAAATTAATTTATCCAGCAGATATGTCTCAAATAAATCCTTCCGGCAAAACTGATGCTACGAATGCTGGCACTTCATCCGCAATCTTCGCGCGATTGGGTTCAATCATGGCCGACTGGTCGGAACGTTGGTTTCCCGATGCGTTTGTTTTCGCATTGCTGGCCGCGATCATTGTGTTTTTTGGCGGATTGATTGCGGGCAGTCCTGCCACCGATTTGGTGAAATTTTTCGGCGAAGGTTTTTGGAGTTTGATTCCGTTCACCATGCAAATGGTGATGATCATCGTGGGCGGCTACGTCGTGGCCAGTTCGCCGCCGGTGTATCGGCTGATCCGCTGGCTGGCGAACATTCCCACGACGCCGCGCGGCGCGGTCGCGTTCGTGGCTTTGGTTTCAACTTCCACGTCGCTGATCTCCTACGGCTTCAGCCTGATCTTCGCGGGCTTTCTGGCGCGGGAAATTGCGCGGCGATTATCCGGCGCGGATTATCGCGCGCTCGGCGCGGCGGCGTATCTGGGACTCGGCAGCGTTTGGGCGCTGGGACTTTCATCTTCGGCGGCTTTGTTGATGGCGACGAAAACCGCCATGCCGCCCGCGCTTTTGAAAATCAGCAGCCTGATTCCGTTGAGCCAGACAATCTATTCCTGGCAAAGTATTTTGACGGCAATCATTCTTCTGATTGTCGCCGTGACCGTCGCGTATTTTTCCGCGCCGACCGGAAAGTCCGTGCGCACGGCGGAATCCTTCGGCGTGTCGCTCGAACCGATGATCAAGGAAATTGAACCCCGCCGCACGCCCGGCGAATGGCTCGAATACACGCCGGTGCTCACGATTTTAATCTGCCTTCTCGGTTTCGCTTATCTCGGCCAGGTGATTGTCGTGAAAGGCCCGCGCTCCGCCCTCGACCTCAACACCTACAACCTGATGTTTCTCATGCTCGGAATGCTGTTGCACTGGCGGCCGCGTTCTTTCACGCGCGCGGTTTCCGCCTCCGTGCCGGCGACGGCTGGCGTCCTGATTCAATTTCCTTTTTACGCAGGCATTTTTGGAATCATTTCGTTTTCTCCCATCTCCAAAATCATGGCGGACTTTTTCGTGCGCGCCGCCAATCACGACACCTATCCCGTTTTCGTCGCAATCTATTCCGCGACGCTTGGACTTTTTGTTCCGTCCGGCGGCGGCAAGTGGTTGATCGAAGCGCCCTACGTCATGGCGGCGGCCAACGATTTGAAAGTGCATCTCGGCTGGATTGTGCAAGTCTATAACACCGCCGAAGCCCTGCCCAATCTCATCAATCCATTTTGGATGCTGCCGCTGCTGGGCATTTTGAAAATGAAAGCACGCGATCTTGTCGGTTACGGCTTGCTGCAATTATTGGTGCTCGCGCCGACGGCATTATTTCTGATGTGGTTGCTGGCGCACACTTTTTCCTACGCGCCGCCGGTCGCACCGCCTTGAGAATAGAGGTGCTATAACGACTTTGAGTTGATAATTTTTCCCGGCTGGAATTTAATAATACAATGATGAAACCCATCTGGATTGTCTCCGCCAAACGCACGCCGCAAGGCCGATTGCTCGGCGCGCTCGCCAAACGCACGGCCGTCGAACTCGCGGTCGCGGCGGGAAAAGCAACGCTCGCGGGCATTGACCCGGCGCTCGTTGATTCGGTGATCGTCGGCAACGTCCTCGGCGCGGGACTCGGCATGAACGTCGCGCGGCAGGTGGGCATCGGCGTCGGTCTGCCGGTCAGCACGCCCGCGTTCACAGTCAACATGATGTGCGCTTCGGGAATGCAGGCGGTCATGCTCGCGGTGCAATCCATTCAAAGCGGCGTGGCGCGGATCGTCCTGTGCGGCGGCACGGAATCCATGTCCAACGCGCCTTATCTTTTGGAACGCGCGCGGTCAGGTTACAAGTTTGGAAACGGCGTGCTGGTAGATTCCGTGCTGCGCGACGGCTTGACCGACGTGTTCAGCAACGAGCACATGGGCCTGACCGCCGAACGGCTGGCCGCGCTCTACAAAATTTCCCGCGAAGCGCAGGACATTTTTTCCGTGCAAAGCCAGCAACGCTACGCCGCCGCAAATGCTGCCGGACATTTTCGCGACGAAATTGTGCCGGTGGATAAACTGGAACAAGACGAACCGCCGCGCCCGGACACAACGGTCGCCACGCTTTCCGCGCTCAAACCTGTTTTCACCGCGAACGGCACGGTCACGGCGGGCAACGCTTCCGGCATCAACGACGGCGCGGCGATGCTTTTGGTTTGCGGCGAGGAACGCGGTCGCGAGTGCGGACTGAAACCGCTGATGATCATTACGGCGAGCGCATCGGTCGGCTGCGAGCCGTCGCTGATGGGACTTGGGCCGGTTCACGCAACGCGCAAAATTTCCCGCGACGTGAGCGAGTTCGACATGATTGAACTGAACGAAGCCTTCGCCGCGCAATCTTTGGCGTGCATCAAAGAATTAAAACTCGACGAAGCAAAAGTAAATCCCGATGGCGGCGCGATTGCGTTGGGACATCCCATCGGCGCTTCGGGCGCGCGTCTGCTGGTGCATCTCGCGCATCGAAAACCCAAACGCGGACTCGCAACTTTGTGCGTCGGCGGCGGCATGGGCTGCTCGGTCGTGGTGCAACGCCCGTAAGTGAAAGTGGGAATGAATAATTGTTCCAACGAAGATGCGCCGGAGTCGCCGCAGCCGGCATGGACGCCAACGCCGGAATTTATCAAGACAACAAACATCGCGTGGTTGATGCGCCGTGCGAAGGTGGATTCGTATGAAGCCTTGCACAAATGGTCGGTGCAAAATCGCGAGGAGTTTTGGGCGTTGACGATTGAGCGCCTGGGAATCCGTTTTCAAAAACCATTCAGCCGCGTGATGGATTTGTCCGGTGGCGTGGAAAATCCGCGCTGGCTGGTGGATGCGCGGTTCAACATTGTCGAAAGTTGCTTCGCCGCGCCCGCCGATTCTCCCGCAATCATCCATCAAACCGAAGGCGGAGAAATTGAAATCATGACGGTCGGTGAACTCAAAAAGTTGACCGACCGCGTGGCTTCCAGCCTGAAACAACGCGGATTCAAACCCGGCGACGCGCTGGCGATCATCATGCCGATGACGGCTGAAGCGGTGGCGATTTATCTCAGCATCATCAAGGCGGGTTGCGTCGTGGTCGGGATTGCGGACAGTTTTCGTCCAAAGGAAATTGCCGCACGATTGCGATTGGCCCGCGCGGTGGCGGTATTCACGCAAGATGTGGTCGTGCGCGGTGGCAAGACATTGCCGCTTTATGCCAGCATGATTGAAGCCGTTGCGCCTGCTGCCATTGTGTTGTCCGCGAAAAACAATGGCAGCCCGCCGTTGCGTCCGGGAGATTGCGCGTGGCATGATTTTTTGGAAGCCAAAGATCGTTTTGAAGCCGTGATATGCGAGCCGTCGGATTCAATTAACATCCTGTTCTCATCGGGAACAACCGGCGAACCAAAGGCGATTCCGTGGACGCAAACCACGCCGATCAAATGCGCCATGGACGCGCATTTTCATCAGAACATTCAACCCGGCGATGTGCTGGTCTGGCCGACTAATCTCGGCTGGATGATGGGGCCGTGGTTGATTTTTGCGAGCCTGCTCAACCGGGCCGCGATGGGTTTGTATTGCGGCACGCCCACGGGCAACGAGTTTGGAAAATTTGTGCAGTCTGCGAAAACAACCATGCTGGGTGTTGTTCCGAGCCTGGTTAAAAACTGGCGCAACACCGGCTGCATGGAAAATCTGGATTGGAGCGCGATCAAACTTTTCAGTTCGACCGGCGAATGTTCCAACGCCGGTGATATGCGCTGGCTGATGTCGCGAGCGGGCGGAAAACCGGTCATCGAATACTGCGGCGGCACGGAAATCGGCGGCGGCTACATCACGGGAACGGTGACGCGACCTTGTATTCCCGGCACATTTAATACATCCGCACTCGGACTGGATTTTGTGATTCTTGACGAAGCTGGAAATTCCGCCGAAGCCGGCGAACTGTTCATCGTTCCGCCGTCCATCGGATTATCCACTACCTTGCTAAACCAGAAGCATCACGAAATTTATTTTGCCGGCACGCCAAAAAGTTCACGCGGCGAAACCTTGCGGCGGCACGGCGATCAGATTGAAAAATTGCCCGGCGATTACTGGCGCGGACTCGGTCGCGCGGATGACACGATGAATCTCGGCGGAATCAAAATCAGTTCCGCCGAAATCGAACAGGTGTTGCGCGTGGTGCCGGACGTGGTGGAAACCGCCGCGATTGCCGTTTCATCCGGCGATGGTCCGAGTTGTCTGGTGATTTATGCGGTGTGTTCCGGCGCAGAAAATTTGTGCAAAGACGATTTGGCGACCGCCATGCAGCTTGCCATCAAGCGCGACTTGAATCCTCTGTTCAAAATTCATGAACTTGTCATCGTGGATGCGTTGCCTCGAACCGCTTCGAATAAAGTGATGCGCCGCGCATTGCGCGATCTATGGCTTGGCCGTGATTGATTTCTGACGTTCAATGCAATCGAAAAAATTAGACGCCTCGCCCCAAAAAAATTTATCAGTTTGCCAGCCATTTTTTAATCATTGCGCCGACCACGTCGTCACAACCTTTGGTCGCGTTGTCCGCGCCAGTATTTGTGGCAACGATGACGGAAAAGTCTTTTTCAGGTGCGAGCCACATAACGGCATACCACATTGTATTTGAGCCATTGTGCATCAATGCTCTTCCACCCGCCCAGCCACGTTTGACGCAGACCCATCCGCAGGTGTAATCCGCACCGTCGGGCGGCGTGTGAAGTTTGCGAATAGTCTCTGCTTTCAACAAACCGCCGTTCCGCTCGCCTTCCATTTGAAAAATTGTGTATCGGGCGAGGTCGCCCGGCGAGCAATGCACACGGCCAGCGGGTGCAATCGCGGATGGATTGTCGCTCTGCATTGGCGCTGATGTTCGCGTGTGTCCCCAAGGTTGATCAATTTTGCCAATCGCGCCCGGCGGGCCAAAGCCGGCGGAATCCATGTGCAATGGTTTGAAAAGTTTTTCGGTGATGAGGTCTTCCCAAGATTTCCCCGCAATTTTTTCAAGCATCGCGCCGACGATGGCGTAGCCTTGATTGGAATAAATATATTTCGTTCCCGGCGTGGCTACCGGTGGTTGGGCAAGCGCGGCTTGGATGAATTCGTAGCGTTGTTGTGTCGGCGTGCCTTTCTGTTCCCACGCGCGCTTCCATGCGTCGGCGGGCGGTTCACCGGGAACGCCGCCGCAGTGTGTCAGCAATTGTTCGACTGTGACCGTTTTATATTGCGCGTCCATTTTATCTTTTAATTCGGGAAACACTTCGGCAATGGTGGAATCCCAACGCAACTTATTTTCCTCGATGAACATGGCCGCGAGCGTGGCCGTCATGGACTTGGTGCAGGAGCCGATGTGAAACTGGTCGTCAATTGTCACCCGCGTCGGGTCGCCCAATTTACGAACACCCACGGCGGCGCGGTCGCAAATTTTTCCATCTTTCACGACCACGACTGCGAGCGCTGGAAAATCATATTTTTTGCGAATGATTTCCAATGCTTGCGTTGTGTCTGCGGGCAAAGACTGCGCTCGCGCTGTCTTGAGAAAAATCACAGCGCAAATCACCAGGAGGGAAATGAACAAGGGATTATTCAGATTAAGTTCAAATTAAAAAAGTTCGCTTCAAATGGCCAGCAGCAATTTTTTGATTTCCTTGAGCCGCGCCCTGGCTTCTTTTTTGGTGAGGCGCGGGAATTTGCCGCCGAGTGTGATGAAATCGTTGTGGCGCGTGATTTTTAATTTGTCTTCCTCAACCTCGATGGCCGTCACGGCCTTTTCGCTGGCGAGAATTTTCAGTTCGCCCACGGCCAGCAGCAGTTCCACCGGCGGCGGCAGCGGGCCGAAGCGGTCGCGCAATTCTTTCGACAAATTTTCCAGCGCGGATTTTTCGGTCGCCTGCGCGAGCTTGCGGTAGATTTCGATGCGGTGTTGCGGTTCGGTGATGTAGTTGTGGGGAAGAACTGCGGTGGTAGGGAGCGTCACTCCGTGCGCGCCGTCATTCGTGGTTGTGCGCTCGGCGGGCAGAGGACTGCCCGCCCTACCCGAATCAGCCGCATTCATTTCCAGAAAATCCAGCGCGATGCGGACTTCGACGCGCGGTTTTACTTTTTCGCCTTTGAGCGACGAGACGCTTTGCTTGAGCAACTGGCAGTAGAGTTCAAACCCGACGGCGGTGATGTGACCGCTTTGTTCCGAGCCAAGCAGATTTCCCGCGCCGCGAATCTCCAGGTCGCGCATGGCAATCTTGAAGCCGCTGCCGAGCGTGGAGTATTGCTTCATGGCGCTGATGCGTTTGCGCACGTCGGTGAGCAGGCTCGCGTGGCGCGGCAGCAGCAGATACGCATAAGCCTGATGCTTGTAACGCCCGACGCGCCCGCGCAACTGATAAAGGTCGCTCAAGCCGAAGCGGTCGGCGCGGTCAATGATGATGGTGTTCGCGTTCGGAATATCGAGGCCGCTCTCGATGATGGTCGTGGACAGCAAAACATCCGCTTCGCCGTTGACGAATTTCGTCATCACTTCCTCCAGATCGTCGGCGTTCATCTGGCCGTGGCCGATGACGAGGCGCGCGTTGGGGCAAAGTTTTTTCAAACGGTCGGCCATGTCTTGAATCGTCATCACGCGGTTGTGCAGGAAAAAAACCTGTCCGCCGCGCGCGAGTTCGCGATTGATGGCGTCGCGGATGGTGCGTTCGTCGAATTGCGTGACGATGGTCTCGACGGGCAGGCGGTCGTGCGGCGGCGTCTGGATGGTGCTCATGTCGCGCGCGCCTGTGAGCGCGAGGTAAAGCGTGCGGGGAATCGGCGTGGCGCTCAACGTCAGCACGTCCACCATCGTCCGCAGGCGCTTGAACTTTTCCTTGTGCAACACGCCGAAGCGCTGTTCCTCGTCAATCACGACAAGACCCAAATCCTTAAATGCGATGTCGTCCTGCACGATGCGATGCGTCCCAATGACAATGTCCACCGCGCCCACCGCGAGATTTTTGACGACAAGACTTTGCTCGCGCGGAGTGCGATAGCGCGAAAGCAGTTCGACGCGGATCGGATAATCGGCCATGCGTTCGCGGAACGTGTTGAAATGCTGCTGCGCGAGAACGGTCGTCGGCACGAGAATTGCAACTTGTTTTCCGCCCATCACGGCCTTGAACGCGGCGCGAATGGCGACTTCGGTTTTTCCAAAACCGACGTCGCCGCAAATCAGCCGATCCATCGGCTTGGGTTTTTCCATGTCGGACTTCGTTTCGGAAATGGCCGTGATTTGGTCGGGCGTTTCCTCGTAAATGAACGCGCTTTCAAATTCGCGCTGCCAGTTCGCGTCCGGCGGAAACGCATGGCCGGCCTGCGTTTCGCGCACAGCCTGGATGCGCAAAAGTTCAGAAGCGACATCGCGCACGGCCTTTTCCGTCTGCTCCTTCGCCTTGTGCCAGCGCGTGCCGCCGAGCGTGTTGAGCGGCGGATGCGCGCGGCCCGCGCCGACATATTTGCTGACGAGATGCGCCTCGGTGACGGGAACATAAAGTTTTGGCGACTCGGTCGCATCGCCGCTTGGCGCGTATTCGATGACGAGACATTCCATTTCCGATTTTCGATTTTCGATTTCTGATTTGCCCGTTGTCACCGGCAGATTTTTCAAACCGAGGTAGCGGCCAATGCCATGTTGCAGATGCACGACCAAATCGCTTTCTTCCAGATCGGTGAAATCAATGTCGAGCGCGGAACGCGCGGCCAGCGCGTGTGAAGATTTCTGGCGTCGCGGACGTTGAATTTTGTAGCGCCCAAAAATCTCTGCATCGGTGACGACAACCAGCTTTGCTTCGTCGCAAATGAATCCTCGTGACAAATTGCCAATTTGAATTTGAGGTGTAGCGTCGGCTCTGTGAGCCGACTTTTCGAGCCGCAGGCTCGACGCTACATCAAGTTCTTTCCAAATTTCCTCGAACCGTTGCCGCTCGCCGTCGTTGTTGCAGAAAACGTGGACGGAGTAATTTTGCCGCAGCCAGCGATGAAGCTGCTGGAAAAATTCGCGCCGCTGCGCCTCGGCGATCTGCGGTTCAGGCATCCGGTCGGCCAACGGACGGAAGGCGTCGAGACTTTGAAATTGCGGATTGCAGAATTCGGATTGCGGAATTTCTGTTTCAGCTTCGGATAAACTGATGATGGACAAATTTTTTTGTTCAGCCCTTTTTTGAAATTCGTTCCACGAAATGAAAAACGGATCACCTGCTGGAATTTGCGATTCGTATTCTTCAGCGTGGATGGCAATTTGTTCCGGATCGCAGAAAATGAAAGTGGTTTCGCGCGGAAGAAAATCAAGCAACGTCGCCAATTCGGCTTTTCGACTTCTCAAAATCCCCAATTCGCCAGCGGGCGGAATGGTGATTTCAGAAATTTCTTCGCGGGAAATTTGCGTGAGCGGGTCAAACTCGCGCAGCGATTCGAGTTCATCGCCGAAAAATTCCAGACGCACCGGCCACGGACTTGTCGGCGGAAAAACGTCGAGGATGCCGCCGCGCAAAGCGATTTCGCCTTTTTGCGAAACTTGCGCCTCGGGTTCGTAACCTTGCTCTTCGAGAAATTCAATCAGGTCGAGCGGCGCGATTTTGTCGCCACGCTGCAAATGGCGCGTGCGCTTTTTCAAATCGTCCGGCGGAAAAGTTTTTTGCAGAAGTGCGATGGCATTTGTGATGACAACTCTGGGCTTTGGGCTTTGGACTTTGGACCCGCTTGAAAGCGCGACGAGCGTTTGCAGCCGGTCACTGATGACATCGGCATGCGGCAATTTGCCTTCATGCGGAAAAACTTCCCATGCTGGATAAAATAATGGCGCCGACCCAAGCCACGTTTCCAAATCCTGCTGAAAACTTTCCTGCGTCTTCAAATTTTCCGTGATGACGACGATTGTCCGTTTCGGAAAAACTTTTTGCAGGAGCGCGGCGAAGAAAGGTTGTGCTGATGCGGCGACGCCGGAAAAAGACAGCGCTCCGCCATCCTCCAGTCGCCGCGCAAGGGATTGCACGGCGGAAGTTTGCGAAACTTCAGCGAACAAACACCGACTGTCGTCGCGTGCTCGCGATTTATCGGAGTTGCCTGTCGCCTCTGCTGCGGAATGTTGCGCCAAGCAACCGAAACGTTGCAGCAGGAGACGGCTTCGTCAAGCAAAGCCTGCATGGCTATGAGGTGATAAATTAATTTTGCGGCGCGGCGGAATTTGATGAAGGCTTGTTGCGTTCATAAACCCATAAACCGTCATCATGCGTTTTGGCGAAAAGCCTCGCTTCCCCTCCCCATATGCCGGGTATTTCCACAGGAGGATCTGTATCCAGAAATCCAATTGTGGTGTAATTGGTTCGATAAGAAGCCCACCAATTGAAAATTTTCGGATCCGAGGTTGGCCGTCTCAACCATGAATTATTAAGATTTGCAAAGACGATGAATTCGGGCGAGGCGCGTTCGATTTCAGAAATCATTTCATCCTGCATCTGTGGCGCAAAAGTTTGCGGTTCCATCAATGCGTAGGTGTAAATGTAACCCGTTGCTGAATGAACGTGGGAAAGAAAATAAATTTCCGGCTCCGACCCGAGCACGGCTACACGAGTGTCGGACGTCGAATGATCCTGGATGTAGGCGGCGGCGATTTCAGCTTCAAAAAACAGGTTCCCCCCGTATATCGCAATGGATGCCTGCGCCGGTGGAAGAATAAACCAGGTGACACCGCGAACAAGAATGATCAATGTCAGCACAAGCGCATAGCCCCACACCGGCCAATCTTTGATCCGGGAAACACCGGCTCGCTGCTTCCAAAGTTGATGTGTTCCACTGACCGCGCAACCAGCCAGCAATGCCATTGCTGGCAACGTCAAAAGAAAATAATGCTCGCGAAAATAAAATCCCGGCACTGTTGTCAGCGTTGAAGCGGCGGCAAATCCCAAAAGCCACAGCCGCATTTTGTTCGCGCGCTTGTCGAACCAAATTAGTCCCAGTCCGGCAATGCCAATCATCCAAATCAAATAATCTTTGGAGCTAATAAAGCAAAGTTGCGACCACAATCGAAGCCCTGCGGTTGAGACTGAAAGAACCGACACGTATTGCCGCGCATAATCAATTGTCCAAAACCAAAATTTTCCAAAAACTCCGGCGTGCCAAAGCAGCAGACAACAAATCCCCAGCGGCATCGCCGCTCCGACGCAAAACGAAATGATATTCCACAACCGTTTGCTTGTGGGAACTTGAACATTCCGCCAGCAATCCCAGGTAAAAGCGATTGCCGCCCACGCGCAAATAAACATGGCGTGTTGCTTCATCAAAATTGCGGCGCCGAACATAAAGCCCGCGCTCGCTGCTGTCGGCCAATTCACATTTTGACGCGTCTTCCACATCAGGCATAAACCGGCTGTTGCAAAGAAGGCCGCGAAATGCGTCGCATGTCCCGACAATCCCAACATTAACGGACTCGCTGACTGGACGGCATAGAAGGTCGCCGCGACCATTCCGGCGATGGGATCGAGCATTTTTTTTCCGAGCCAATAAAGCATCAACGCCGTTAGCGTCGTCATGCACATCAATCCAACATGAATTCCCGCCGGCGTTTGCCCGAACAAAGCCATGATGAAGGCATAAGCCGCGTAAGTGCCAGGAAATTTCATGTTGTAAGCCAGTTCGTAGGGCGGAATGCCTTGCAGCATGAGCTGGCCCGCGTAGGCATATTCGCCTTCATCCCGTTCGAGCGGATAATTCAAAAGCCGGATGCGGACAACGGCCACAAGCACCAGCACTGCAACCGTGAACCACCATGCCCAATGCCGATGGAAATAGCCCGAACGCGCGGAAGGTGAGACGGATTCAGTCATTTGCCGCCGCAATTGACCAAATCAAACTTCGAGAAACAAGCGAATTTACCTTGTGCAAAATGTTTTCCCGATGACAAGCCAAAGCAACCTGAAATAATTGCTTGCAACCGCGCGATTGGCGGCTATTCTTTGCGGCTCTGATTTTTAGAACGAAAGAATTTTATGGCACGCATTTGTGAATTGACCGGCAAACGCCCGATGAAGGGCAGCATCATCTGGCGCTCAGGTAAAGCCAAGAAAACCGGCGGTATCGGCACGCACATCACCGCCATCACCAAGCGCAAGTTCCATGTGAACTTGCAGCGCGTCAAAGCGCTCCTGCCCAATGGCGAAGTCCGCTACATCCGCGTTTCCGCAGCGGCCATCAAAAAAGGCCTCGTCACCAAAGCACCCAAACGCAATTGGAAACCGGAAGCGAAAGTCTAAATCCGACGAAAATAATTTACGAATGGCGTCCAGCAATGGATGCCGTTTTTTTATTTTCCAGCATGGTGCTCATCGGGGATTTCATCCACATTTTCTTCACGGAAAAGATAAAAACAAATCACGGCGAGAACAAATCCGCCGACTATAGCAATTAACAATAATATTGGGACATATTGGCGATAAAAAGGAATGGGTTTGTGGCAGTGGAAAGGTCTTTGCGGAGGCGGGTTTTGAAGGAGGCCCAAAGATGTTCGATGGGATTCAAGTCGGGCGAATAGGGCGGCAAAAATAATAATCGGCAGCCAGCGGCTTCGACCAAGGACTGTGTTGCCGGGGATTGATGAAAGCGGGCATTGTCCAACACAATCACACTGCCCGGCGGCAGCGCGGGCAACAGCACTTTTTCAAAATAAACGTCCACCACCTCCGTGTTGCAACTGCCGCCAAAGACCAGTGGTGCGACCAGCTTGTTTTGCCGGGAGGCGGAAATGACGCTGGTGCGTTCCCGTCGTTTGCCCGCTACCGCCTCATAAATCCGCTCGCCCCGGGGTGCGCGTCCGTATTCGCGATGCAGGCGGTGGTCCACCCCGCATTCGTCCAGATAAAAAACGGGCTGTCCCTCAAACTTTGCGAGTTCGCGCCGGTAGAGCCATCGCTGCACTTCGTTGCGTTCCCGGTATTTTATGAGTTTTTTTTAATGTGAAACCCAGTTGCCCCAGCCTTACCCAGATCGCGTTATGGCTCACACCCAATGCCCCTTGGAGTTCTTTGAGCGTGGCGTCGGGATATTTTTTGACATGGGACAGAAGTGTTTGCGGATTGAGTTTGCGCCAATGCCCCCAGCTTTTTTTGGGTGCGAGCATTCCCTTGTGCGCAGCGGCCAGATAGCGGTAAACAGTCTGCCGTCCCAAGTCAAAACGACGGGCAGCCTCAACTTTAGAACCGCCATCATTGACAAACTTCACCACCCGCTCCCGTAAATCCAGCGCATAAGCTTTCATGCCCTCAACACTATCACATTATGTCCTAATGTCAATGTGAAATACTATATATTGCTTTTCTATACTACTCGCCTTTTTATGACCCAAAACAGCCAAACGTGACCAAAGTTGAGACTGAAAAAAGTCTGATAAACATTGGGCGACCCATCATGAGCAAACACAGGCAAAATTCATTTTTGACTTAGAAGGCAGATGCTCTATCCAACTGAGCTACGGGCACTCTCGGCTTAATGAGTATTCCGACCGAAACCATTTGTCCAGCATAACAAAAAAAGCGAGGCCGAAGCCTCGCCTTTGTGAAATGGTCGGCAATTATTTTGATGCTGGTTCGGCAACTTCTTTTTCCTTCTTTTCGTTGACCAACGTCGCGCCTTTGCCGAGGCGTTTGCGCAGGTAAGTAAGTTTCGCGCGACGAACGGAGCCTTGTCTTTCGACTTCGATCTTGTCCACGCGCGGCGAATGCAGCGGAAACACGCGTTCAACACCTTCTCCGTAGCTGATGCGGCGCACCATGAAGGTCTCGTTGAGACCCGTGCCGCGCTTGCCCATGACGACACCCGCAAAAATCTGGATGCGTTCCTTGTCGCCTTCGACGACTTTGGTATGCACCTTGACCGAGTCGCCGACGGCGAACTTCGCGTCGTCTTTGCGAAACTGTTCCGATTCAATTTTCTTTTGTAATGCCTGGTTCATAAAATTTTATTTCAACAAATCCGGTCGTTTTTCTTTTGTCCGTAATTTCGCTTGTTCACGCCGCCATTTTTCAATTTCGGCGTGGTTGCCAGAAACTAAAATGTCCGGCACTTTCATTCCGCGAAATTCCGCCGGCCGCGTATATTGCGGATATTCCAGCAATCCGTGACTGAACGATTCGTCGTGCGAACTTTCATCGTCCCCCAAAACGCCGGGCAACAACCGCGCAACCGCATCAATCACGACCATCGCTGGCAATGCGCCGTTCGTCAAAACGTAATCGCCGATGGACAATTCGTCGTCCGCCAGCTTTTCCCGCACGCGCTCGTCAAAGCCTTCGTAATGGCCGGTGACGAGCAACAAATCTTTTTGTTCCGCCAGTTCGCGCGCAATTTCCTGCGAAAATTTTCTTCCGCCCGGCGACAGCAAAATCACTTTCGTCTTTTCGCGCTTCAAACTTTCGACCGCTTCAAAGAGCGGCTCGACTTTCAGCAACATTCCCGGCCCACCGCCGAACGGTTTATCATCCACCGTGCGATGTCGGTCATGCGTCCAATTGCGCAAATCGTGGATTTGCAAATCGAGCAAACCCTTTTTGCGCGCTCGCATAATGATGCTTTCATCAAGCGGCCCGGCGAACATCGCCGGAAACAACGTGAGCACGTCAATTTTCATTTTGTAACGGCACTCTGCGAGCGCCGAATCGTGCCCGGCGGTCACAGACCGCCGCTACAAATTCAACTCGCCGGACTGTCTTCAACAATCTCAACCGCGCAACGCAGACCTTTCTTCGCGCTGCCGGCCAAAAGCAAAGAACGAATCGCGTTAATCGTCACGCCCTGTTTCCCAATAATTTTTCCGACGTCCGACGGGTCGAGCCGCAACTCATAAACCGTCATGCCCGCGCGTTCCACCGGTTTGACGCTCACGGCGTCTGGTTTTTGCACGAGTCCTTTGACGACATATTCGAGGAACTCTTGCATCGCGCAGGAAATTAAAAATTAAGCTGCTGCCGCCGGAGCCGCCGTCGCCTTGCCCAGCTTCTTGATGAAACTGGCGACGGTGTCGCTCGGTTGCGCGCCTTTGCTGATCCAGTATTGCGCGCGATCCATTTTGAGCGAGAAATTGTCGCCCTTTTTGAGCGGATTGTAAGTGCCGATTTCCTCAATGAATTTGCCGTCGCGCGGGCTGCGGCTGTCGGCGACGACGATGCGGAATGCCGGCGTGTTTTTTGTGCCGACCCGTTTCATGCGAATTTTTACAGACATAAATTTTTCAAAAGAGCGCAGAAAATATCATTTGCGCGCGGTTTTGCAAGCTTTGATTTTGGGAAACGGTTTAAGAAAGCTATTGGGATGGACGATTTGATTTAAGATTGCAATGATTGGATTATCATTCAACCGAGAAAAATAAAAATAGATTCTCTTGCGGCGAATCAAAACTAGCAACTTTCAGCCTGCAACTTGAAACTAAATCCGTGAGCCAGCCCTATGAGGCGCTCGTTCCACCGATTTCACTTCTTGCCCAAGTCAAATTTACGGCGACAATTAAATTATGACAACGACGGTCGAAGCGATTTATGAGCAGGGCAAATTGTTTTTGCCCAAGCCGCTGGCGCTGCCGGAAAAATCCCACGTGCGCGTGACCATCGAGTCCGACCCGGAACGCGAGGCGTGGCTGAAACTTTCCGAGGAAAAATTATCGAAGACATGGGGCAACCCGGACGACGACGTGTTCAATGAACTGCTCGCGAAATGATGTCGTCCTCCTTCCGATTCCGTTCACGGATTTGACCAGCCGCAAAGTTCGTCCGGCCATCGTCATCGGCCAAAGCGTCGCGGATTTGTTTGTCGTTCCCATTTCATCGGTTCTTGTCAATACGGATTTTCCATTGACGGAATGGCGGGCGGCGGGATTGAACGTGCCGTCCGGCGTCAAATCACAGCTTGCGACTGTTGAAGAAAAGCTTGTCGTAAAAATTGTCGGAAAACTTGCCACCGCCGATTTGCAGACGTTAAATCAAAAGTTGAAACTGTGGCTGAAATTATGAGCCAGCCCTACGAGGAAATTTTGGATGGCGCGTCGTTCCCGCGGTCCGCGCCGGACGCGCGGCACGAAATCATTTGCGACCGGCTGCACGCGGCGATGAACGCGAGCGTCGCAAATTTGTCTTCAACGCAATTGCTCGCGCCTCGGACGAAGATTCAAGTCACTCGCTCGACGGCCATTCGTCCCGATCTCGCGCTTGTCACAACTGCAACACAGAAAATTTTTCTCGCCGTGGAAATCGTCAATCGTGGCGACCAGCACGCCGACACGGTCGTGAAAAAAGAAATTTACGAGCACATCCGCGTGCCGCGTTTGTGGATGGTTGACCCGCGTTACGACAACGTGGAGATTTATCACAGCACTCAATTCGGCCTGCAATTGAAAGGCATCTTGGCCGGCAGCGAGCTGTTGACGGAGCAATTGATTCCCGAATTTCAAATGGTGATTGCCGAGTTGTTCACTGCCAATGCTTGACTTGCAAATTTTACTTTGAATGCGAAGTTGAAACGCTTGTCTATTTTTATGGAACAAAACAAGTCGAGGAACATCAAACAATAACTATGAAAACAACCAAACTGTTCGCTATTGTCGCCGCTGCCGTTGTGCTGGCGGTTTCAAGCTCAAAACTCATCGCCGCCGATGCCGCCAAGGAAACGACGCTCTCCGGAAACATGGTTTGCGCGAAATGCGTATTGCACGAAACCAAAGAATGCCAAAATGTTCTGCAAGTCCAGCAGGACGGCAAAACGGTCAATTATTATCTGGCGAAAAATGATGCCAGCGACAACTTTCACGATCAGATTTGCGGAACGAAGGGAGAAAAAGTGACTGCGACTGGCGCAGTTTCTGAAAAAGACGGCAAGGAAGTTTTGACGGCGACAAAAATTGAGCCGGTAAAATAACTGAAGTAATTTCTCGTGGCGGCTTTCGGAAGAAAGTCGCTATTTTTATTTGCGGCGCTCTGCCGAGGCGCCACTACGATTAAACTGAACGCAGTCTTCGTATTTCACACC
>DASQOZ010000060.1:0-3234 GCA_035644195.1 Candidatus Methylomirabilota bacterium
GCCAGGTGATAAACCGGGAAGCGACGAGCTTGGAATTCCTCGATGACACATTCAAGAGTCCTTTCATCGGCATGGAGGAATTCCAAGCTCGTCGCTTCCCGGTTTATCACCTGGCCGCAACACTCGCGTCCGCTGCAACCAATATGATTGTTCCGCCGACTGTCACCACGCCGGCAGAAACGATTCTGATCACTTCGATGAATTATCAGGGCGGCATGGCCATGATTCAATTTATTGGCAGTCCAAACAAGGCATATATCCTTCAGGCCAAAGATACGCTGGACGTCGCCGACTGGAGCAACATCAGCACCAATCAATCGAACGTGAACGGGAATGGCAGCTTCCGTGATACTGACGCGAAAAATCATCCCACCCGGTTTTATCGGATTGCAGCACCCTAAATCCCGTGCCGTCGATCACGCACTATAAACCTTTTTGTTTTCGCGAAATTTTCTCCGCCAATTCCTCCGCCGGATATGTCCAGATTTCCGCGAGCGTCGGATGATAATGCGGGATGGTCGCCAATTCCTGAACGGTCATCCGCTTCGACATCGCCACGACGATTTCATGGATCAATTCACCGCCCGCCGGGCCGATGCACGCGCCACCAATAATTTCTCCGGACTTCGGATCGCACAGCAATTTCACAAAACCGTCTTTCGCCTCCATGATGATGGATTTGCCGTGGTCGTTGAACGGATAACTCGCCGCGAGATACGGAATGTTTTGCGCCTTCGCCTGTTTTTCGTTCAACCCGACTTGCGCAATGTGCGGATCGGTGAACACGACGACGGTGAACAGCCGATAATCCATTCGGTGGGGCGAGCGTCCTCGCGAACCGTTGTCCGCAACGATATTTTCCCCCGCAACTTCGCCTTGCTGCACGGCAAGATGGACGATGTCGTGCGGACCGACGCAATCGCCTGCGGCAAAAATGTGCGGCGCGCTCGTTCGCATGAATTCGTCGCAAACAATCCGTCCGCGTTCGGTTTTCACTCCGACTTTTTCGAGGCCGATGTCCGTCGTGTTCGGCACGCGGCCCAGCGCAAATAAAATTTCTTCAGCGGACGCTGTCGTCATTTTGCCGTGGCAATCGAAAACGACGGTTTTCAGATCGCCGCTGCGTTTGGCGTAGAACAATTTTGTGTTCGTGAACAATTCAACGCCTTCGCGCCGGAAAACTTTTTCAATTTCCGTTGTCACGTCCGCGTCGAATTCGTGCAGCACATGCGGACTGCGCTGGATGAGCGTGATTTTCGCGCCGAAGCGCGACAGGAATTGCGCGAATTCGCAACCAATCGCGCCGCCGCCCAAAACAATGAGCGACTTCGGCAATTTGGAAAGTTTCGGCGCGTCGTCGCTCGTCAAATAGCCGACGTCGCGCAACTCCGGCAGCGGCGTGGGCGCGACGCGCGAGCCGGTGGCGATGACAAAATTCTTTGCTGTGATTTTTCTGCCGTCGTTCAATTCCAAAGTGTGCGCGTCGAGAAATTTTGCGTTGGCGCGGATGAATTTGAATTTTCCTTCATTCAATTGTTGAACGCGATAATCGGCAAAGTCTTTGATGACGGCGTCTTTTCGCGCCATCGCTTTTGCGAAATCGAAGGAAACTTTTCCGGCGCGCACGCCCCACGTTTCCGCGTGTTCAGCAAGATGTTTCACTTCCGCCGCGTAAAGCAACGCCTTCGTGGGCATGCAGCCGCGCAGGATGCAAAGTCCGCCAACTTCTTCGCCGCCCTCGATGACGACGGTTTTCAGCCCGGCATTTGCAGCCGTTCGCGCGGCGGCAAATCCGCCGCTGCCGCCGCCGATGATTACCACATCAAAATCAAATCGCATGGGTCAAAAATGCTACGCAGCCGGGGATTTTGGAATTCAATTCTTTCGGAGGATTTCACGCGGAGGCAAACCGGCCTGAAAATTTTCCATATTTATCCTAATAAATTCTTCCTTCGTGCGTCATATCAATGATGTGTCATGTCCGCCGGAACCAACAGCCGCGAAAGGTGTTTTATTTTAGCTTGATGTAAATTATGGTTGCGAAAGAGACTAACCCGCGCCGTCTGGCAAAATGATCATGAAAAAACTGACTCCGATTCTTTTGATCGCCGGGCTGCTTTCGTCCGGCATCGCCGGCGCGCAACCGTCGCTCACCATTTACAACCAGAACTTCGCCGTCGTGCGCGACTCCGTGCCGCTCGATTTGCAATCCGGCGTCAACAACGTCCGTTACGCGGACGCAACGGCGCAAGTCGAGCCGGACTCGGTGATTTTACGCGACCCAAACGGCAAACGCTCGCTGCAAATCCTCGAGCAGAATTATCGCAACGATCCCGTCTCGCAGGAATTGCTGCTCTCGCTCAACGAGGGCAGGACGATTGATTTTGAAAACATTCGCACGAAGGACAACACGCAGACGCGCGAAATCATTCCCGGAAAAATCGTCCGCAGCGGCTACGTTCCCGGCGGCAGTCCGACGCAGCCGATCATCGAAGTGGACGGCAAGCTGCAATTTCAACTGCCCGGAATGCCGCTGTTTCCAGATTTGGGCGACGATACGGTCTTGAAGCCGACGCTAAACTGGCTTTTGCAATCGGACAAGCCGGGGAAATTCGACGCGGAAGTCGGCTACGTCACCGGCGGATTTGACTGGAGCGCGAGCTACAATCTTGTCTCGCCCGAAAAAGGCGACAACGTGGATTTGGTCGGCTGGATCACGATGAACAACAACAGCGGAAAAACTTTTGAGAACGCAAAAATAAAATTGATGGCCGGCGACGTGAATAAAATCCAGCCGCAAACTTTTAGATGCGCCAGAAACGCGGTGTCGGTGTTGGGGGCAATGGAGGATAAATCTGAAGCCGTCACCGAAAAGGCGTTCGACGAATTTCATCTTTATTCCGTCGCGCGTCCGACGACATTGCACGACCGCGAGACGAAGCAGGTTGAATTCGTCCACGCCGAAAAAATGTTTGCGCCGACGATTTACGTTTATGACGGCGCGGAAGGTTATCGCTTTTATGGATTGAATTACGATCAGGGCTACGGCCAATCCGGCAACAAAAAAATTTCCGTCATGCGCGAATTTGTGAACGCCGAAACGAATCATCTCGGCATCGCCCTGCCAAAGGGAAAATTGCGATTTTATCGCCGCGACGCGGACGGCCAGTTGCAATTTGTCGGCGAGGACACGATTGACCACACGCCGCGCAATGAAACAATCCGCGTGACGAC
>DASQOZ010000061.1:0-26115 GCA_035644195.1 Candidatus Methylomirabilota bacterium
CCCGCGACCATCGGCCCGCACTTTGTCCGGCGGAAGAACCGCCGCCACAATGTCCCATTGTTCTTTGGTCAATTCCATCCATAACCACCTACACATCAATGGCAAAAATCACAAGCCCTATTTATGAGATGCGCTCGAGTAATAATTCCGGAAATAGTGTGCGTTTGTAATTTTCCTGATTCAACTTGTTGCCACCACTCGGCTGAACCGAATAAGCCATGCGTATTTTCAAAGCCGTAACCCGTCGAACCCATTGAAGCTTTTTGAACTTTACCGATACGCTGAACATTCTTCTTCAACAAATAGATTTCAATCATGGCCATAAAATTTATCCGCCAATCTGCTTCTTGTAATCCTCCGGCGAGAGCAGCGCGTTCAGTTCGGCGGGGTTGCTCAATTTGATTTTGAAAAACCAGCCGCCCGCATAAGGCTCGGTGTTCACCAGCGCGGGATTGTCGGTGACGGGTTTGTTCAGCTCCATAATTTCGCCGCTGACGGGCGAATAAATGTCGCTCGCGGTCTTGACGGATTCCACCACGGCACAGGCTTCGCCCGCTTTCAGCCGGCGCCCGACCTCCGGCAATTCGACGAAAACGATGTCGGTCAATTCAGCTTGCGCGTGGTCGGTGATGCCGACGGTCGCGGTGTCGCCGCTGACGCGAATCCATTCGTGTGATTTGGCGTATTTCAGGTCGGAAGGAATGTTACTCATGTTTGTAATTCGTTAAATCGTTGAATAGTTAAATCGGGAAACCATCTTTGCAACACCGATTCAACAATTCAACCATTTAACGATTCAACGACAATAAATCGGTTTCTTGACAACGACGGCGGCGAAACGTTTGCCGCGAATTTCAATTTCGATTTTCGTGTCGGGCTTGGCGAATTCCGGCGGGACGTAGCCCATGCCGATGCCGACATTCAACGACGGACTTTGTGTGCCGCTCACAACTTCGCCGACGCTCGCACCTTTCGCCCAGATTGGATAATGCGGCCGCGGCGGCGCAGATTTATCGGTCATCTTGAATGCGACGCATTTCTTTTTCACACCGTTGGATTTTTGTTCGGCAAGAACGGAGCGGCCATTGAATTTGCCTTTTTCGAGCGAAACAAAAAATCCGACGCCAGCTTCAATCGGTGTCGTTTCTTCATCCAATTCGTGGCCGTAAAGCGGATAGCAAACTTCTGTGCGCAATGTGTCGCGTGCGCCAAGACCGCACGGTTTGATTCCAAACGGTTTTCCAATTTCGAAAATTCTATTCCACGCGTGCTGAATCGTTTCATCTGGGCCGGTGATTTCAAATCCGTCTTCACCTGTGTAGCCGGTGCGCGAAACAAGAACGCTGCCATGTTCAAAATGAAATCCGCCGACCTCATTTTTTTTCAAATCGGTCACGCAGTTCACGCGCATGGCAGAGCAAGATGTGCCAGGAATCACGGCGTTGATGAATTCTTTTACGCGTGGGCCTTGAACAGCGATGGCGGCGTAATTGTGCGAGGCGTCGGTCAAACGCAATTCACTTTGCCTTGGAAATTTTGCAGCCTGCGCATCCAGCCACGCGACATCGGCTTCGATGCGCGAGGCGTTGATGATGAGCAGATAAACTTCGCCAGAAAGCCGGTAGGCATACAAATCATCAACCACGCCGCCGCGCTCGTTGCACATCAAAGTATATTGGCCGAGGCCGGGCGTAAGTTTACGGACGTCGTTCGTCAAAACGTGATTGAGAAATTCTTCCGCAGCCGCGCCGCTGACGGTGACTTCGCCCATGTGTGAGATGTCGAAAATTCCGGCGGCGTTGCGGACGGCAAGATGTTCGTCCGTGATGCTCGTATATTGCACCGGCATTTCCCAGCCGCCGAAATCAATCAGCTTCGCGCCGAGTTTTTGGTGCGCGGAAAAAAGTGCGGTGCGTTTTAACATGAAATTATTTTAGTTACAGATGGACACAAATTAACACAGATGAAAACATTTTATCCGCAGATTACACAGATTTTCGCGGATTTTAATTTCAGTTTCATCTGCGTGAATCCGCGAAATCTGCTGAAGGCTTCACCCCCACTTCTCCGTTTTCATTTGCTCCTTTGGCGCGCCGAGTTCAAAGACGAGCGATTCGGCAAATTCCACTAGCAGGTTCGGGCCGCAGGCGTAAAAAACCGTGTTCGCCAAATCTGTGACGTGCGATTTGACCCACGCGGAATCAATGCGCCCTGTGCGACCAGTCCAATTGTCTTCCGGCAACGCGCGCGTGCAGGTGACGTGAAATTTGAAATTCGGATTTTCTTTTTCCAGTTCAAGGAATTCGGCGTTGAAAATAATATCCTTCGGCTGACGGACGCTGTAAAGCACGGTGATTTTGGTTTCGAGCTTGCGCCGCGTGGCTTCGCGCGCGTAGGCGCGGAACGGCGTCACGCCGGAACCGCCGGCGATGCAGATGAGATGTTTGTTCGGCTCATAGACCGGCAGAAATTTTCCGACGGGCGGGATGACGAACATTTTGTCGCCGACCTTCGCCCAATCCACGATGCGTGTGCCCATCTTGCCATCGCGCTTTACGGTCACTTCGTAAAAGCCGCGATCCAGCGCGCAGGACGAGAGCGAGTAGGCGCGTTTGTAATTCGTCGTGTCCGGCCAATAGACCGTGATGAACTGGCCGGTCTTGAAATCGGGGTTGTGGCCGTCGGGCCATTTGAGGCGGATGGTTTTGGTGTCGGGCAATTCCATCGTCGCCGTTTCGATGGGCATTTCGAGAATTTCTTTGGCCATAAAATTTTAACGCGCGGAAAAGTTATTGAATTTCGTCAATTGCAGCAAGCATGAGATAAATAGCTATCGCAAATGAAGCCAACGATTATCGTCCGAATCAATCAAATCACTTCCTTCGATCTTGAATTTGTTTCCATCAGCAATAATCACAAAATCATCACCACCTTGCTCCACATCCCATTTAATTTTCTTTGGCGCGTAAAACTCGTGGCCTTGATAAAATTGAGAATAAACACCAGTGCCATCGCTTCTTAAATCGAATTCTTTTTCATCCGGTGCATGACCGGAAATTTGAATCTCGTAAATTCCGGCGGCAATTTCTCTTAAATGTTTCTGACCATCGGCTTGCAATTTAGCGATTACGGTTGAGCCTGAATGATTCGATTCAACAATCGTTGTAGATAATTTAGGCGGTATTTCGACTAATTCATGGCGATGACTGCCAACAATAAATCCAAGTAGAAAAAAGACTGCAGCGCCAATTCCAGCCAAAATTATTTGTTGTATTTTCATTTAGCTTGTAACCGCTCCAAAACTTCCTGCGCCAGCAATTCATACGCCGCCGAGCCGGAACTGTATTTGTCGTAATGGATGATCGGCTGGCCGAAACTCGGCGCTTCGGCCAATTTCGTCGAGCGCGGAATCATGGATTCAAAAACGCGTGCGCCGAGCAGGTTGCGGACTTCGCCGACGACTTCGTTGGACAATTTCGTGCGGCCATCGAACATCGTCATCACGACGCCGAAAATTTCCAGGCGCGGATTGACGCCCGCGTCGCGCAATTGGCCGAGAACGCGGTTCATCATCGAGATGCCTTCGAGCGCGTAATACTCGCATTGCAGTGGGACGAGAATGCCGTCGCACGCGGCAAAGGCATTGAGCGTGGAAATGCCCAGCGACGGTGGGCAATCAATCAAGACAACGTCAAATCGTCCGCTGTCCAAAACAGGTTTGAGCGATTGCGTGACGCGCTGCAAATGATTTTCCATCCGCGCCATTTCCAGATCGGCGGCGCACAAATCCACTTCACTTGGAATCACAGAAAGATTTTCGTAAGCCGTCGGTTTTATTTTTTCGAGAAGATTTCCTTCGCCGAGCAGAACACGATACGCGCTCGCGCCTTCGATTTTTTCCAGACCAACGCCGCTAGTCGCATTCGCTTGCGGGTCGAGATCGAACAGCAGCACGCGCTGGCCAAGCGCAGCAAGGCATGCCGAGAGATTTACGGCGGTGGTGGTTTTTCCCACGCCACCTTTTTGGTTGGCGACGGTGATGACTTTGGCTGGCACTTCCTGATTAAATGAAAAACGCGGCGGCGATTCAAGCGCTCACCGCGATTTTCTAAATCAAAAAATTAATTAATTACCTGGAATTGTAAAACTGACCGGCTGCGCGAACGAATTTTGGCTGAACAGCGGCTGAAGGCTTGAAGGCGAACTGTTGCTGATGCTCGATGCAAACAGATTTTGTTCGGACGGCTGCGGCATTGATGTTGCAGATATGGCTGACGCCATTAGCGGTTCAGGAGAAAGCTGGGATGTTTGCAGCAACGGTTGCGGCGTTTGGTCGGATTGTTCGGCATAAACGATTCCGAACACCAGCAAAAGGCAAAGTGCTCCGGCAAAAGAGCTGGCAAACGCAGGTTTCGCTTCAAAAATTTGCATGAATTTCAAGAACCACGGCATTGCAGCCGCAGATTCGCGTTCGCCGGCACGAATGCGCGCAATCACTTCGCCGGAAAAACGGTTGAAGTAACCGGGCGGCGGAATTTCGCGCCGTTTGAGCGCGAGCAATCGCCGCAGTGATTCAAAATTTTCGTTCTCGTTCATGTTATTTCAAGTAATCAGCCAAATATCCCTGTAACTGCTGCCGCGCGTAAAACAGCCGCGACCGCACCGTGCCGATGTTGCATCCCACAACTTTCGCAATTTCCTCGTGCGACTGTCCTTGCACATCGTGCAGCACGACGACCAATCTATGAGGTTCAGACAGCTTCAGCAATGCCGCGTTCAATTTTTCCTGCAACTCCGCCAAACCCGCGTCGCGACGCGGCGTTTTCTCTGAAACCAATGCGACCAAATCAGGATCATGCTCGGCCTGAAAATCAATGTCGTTCAGGCTCATGTGCTGACGGTTCTTGCGTTGCTTGAGAAAATTGATCGTTTTATTGACCGCAATCCGGTAAAGCCATGTGTAAAAACTGGAGCCGCCTTTGAAGGATTTCAACGCCTGAAACGCCTTGAGAAAAGCTTCTTGCGCAAGGTCGTTGGCATCCTCGTGATTTGAAGTCATGTGATAAATCGTCGCGTAAATGCGCTCCTGATAACGTTTGATGAGTTCGTCGTAAGCCGCCAAATCCCCTTTGCGGGCGCGCGCGACCAATTCGGATTCGTGCTCTGGAACAGGCGATTCCGATTCGGTGCGTTCGGCTGGTTCGGCCATAATCATGCTTCAAACACAAACAGCCAAAGTCTCGATTTGTTGCGCTAAAAAATCGGTGAGGCCGCGCAATCCGGCACTTCCACCGTTTTCCGGCAAAACTTTCAACGCCGTCCGCGCCTGCGCCAGATATTTTTCCACGACTTCCAGCGACGGCTCGAACGTTTCGTATTTCGCGAGCAATTCATTCACAGGACGAAAATTTTCCGGTCGCCAGTTTTGAATGAAACTGTTCAATTGCGCCTTGTCGGCGGCATTGGCGCGTTCCCACGCGAGCAACAGCGGCCAGGTCAATTTGCCCTTTGCCAAATCCGTGCCGAGCGATTTTCCCGCTTCCGATTCCGTTCCGAACAAATCCACGCAATCGTCGTAAACCTGATATGCCGTGCCGAACGCTGCGCCGAATTGTTTCAACGCCGCGCGCTCTTCCGGCTTCGCGCCGCCGATGAACGCCGCCAAATCGCACGACAGCGTGAACAATTCCGCCGTTTTCATTTCGATGACGCGAAAATACTCGCGACGCGATAATTCAAAATTCCGGCGATGCTGCGTTTGTAAAATCTCTCCAGTGCAAACTGTGTTCGTCGCCATCGCCACCGCGCGGCAAACTTCCGGCGTTGGAAAACTTGCCGCCAATTTCAACGCCTGCGCAAACAGACAATCGCCAAATAAAACCGCAATTTCATTTCCCCAATTCGCCGCGAGCGTGAGCTGGCCGCGACGGATTTCCGCCTCATCCATCACGTCGTCGTGGACGAGCGTGGCCAGATGCACCATTTCGATGATGACCGCCGCCGTGACGTGCGCGTCCGAAATTTTTCCAATGGAACTGCCCGCGAGCGCCACGAGCGTCGGGCGCAAATGCTTGCCGCTGCCGGTGAGCGCGTATTGCGCATAAGGGACGATTTGCGGGTCGAAGTCATGAACCTGCTGGATCAATCGCGCACCGACCGTTTGCAGAAACGGCTCGACCGGTTCCACGATAATTTTCCAGGAACGATTTGGATTGGTATGGGGCGAGCCGTTCGATTCGGCCTTCACCGCCTTTGATTCAGCGACCAGCATTCGTGCAAATCTACTTTCCAGCATGAATTGAGTCAAACTTGTTGTAACGGTTCGGTTAAATGAATTCACTCGACAACCGGAGTTAACAGAAATACTGTCAAAATATGCGGTTAAGAATTTTATTACCTGCTGGTGCAATATTGTTAATTGCTGCCTATGCGGTTATTCATTGTTTCTTATTACCGCCGGAATCATTTCCACCAATTATTACCTTCCAGACTTATTTATATAGCTCGGATGGCAAACAATACGCAATTGCCGCAATTAACAACAATGATTCGTGTGCATATGCGTTCCATGAGAAATTTGAAGCAATTATAGATAAAACTAATTGCTGGTATGTCATTCATTCCAGTCTTGCGAATCAAACTATTGCGCCAAACAGCTCCTCAATTGGTATCTTTAATGTTCCTCCACATTCATCCAGATGGGTTGTGGAATCGGTTGCAACAAAATGCACCTTCATGGAGCGTAATTTCAGCTGGCTTTTCCGAACAAACAAATTTGATGAATACATAGAAAGTGGATGGATTCCATAGCATTTTCTAAAACAAAAAAGCGCGAACAGCTTTCGCCATTCGCGCTTGATGAATTCAAAATTTCAAGCCGGAAAATAAATTTGCGGAAAGCCGGACAATTCCTTCAAAACTTTGTCCGTGTGAATGAGGGTTAATCCTTCCGTAAGCGCAACCGCCGCGAGCATCCGGTCAATGGGATCGCCATGACGCCATTTCCATTCACCGGCAATTCGTCCAGCTTCGATTGTAAGCGGCGCAATGCGATAGCCGCGAACCATGTCTTGAAGCCATTCCGATCCATTTGGCGACAGAAGTTTTTTATGCGTCACTTTGTAAAGCATTTCACTGACGGACAATGGAGACAACCACCATTCCGTGACATCATGTTTCAAAAATTCCAAAAGCGGTTTTTTCAATGGCAGTTCGAGGGTGCGATACCACCACACGCCGCTGTCCAGAAGCACTTTCAATCTGAATCCTCCCAAGACGGAAAGGCTGGTTCGTTCATGTCAACTCCCATATAATCTTTTGGGTCAACCGCTCCGGGCAATGTCGGCGGCGGACCAAAATGAGTGCATGGAACAATTTCAAACTCATCTTTGCCGCCGTTGGTCACAATCACGGTCTTGCCGTGCCTGGCTTCCTGCACAAACGGATTCATGTTGTATTTGAATTTCGCTTTCGGAACTCGAATTTCTTTCATGGGCTAAATATAGCCCATGCCGGCAAAATTGGTCAACTCAAAATGAAAAAGCGCGAACAGCTTTCGCCATTCGCGCTTGATGAATTCAAAAATGGACTACTTCGGCTGTTCAGCGGGTTGTTCCGACATTTCTTTGTCGCGGTCTTCCATCGCGGCTTTGCGCGACAAACGGACGCGGCCTTTTTCATCCACGCCGAGGCATTTGACGGTGATGTCGTCGCCTTCCTTGACAATATCTTCGGTTCGCTTGACGCGGAAATTCGCCAGTTCACTGATGTGAACGAGGCCGTCCTTGCCCGGCAAAAATTCGACGAACGCGCCGAATTCTTTCACGGTGACAACTTTGCCACGATAAATTTTCCCGACTTCGGCTTCGGCGCTCATGCCGACGATGGCGTCCTTCGCAATCTTCATGCCTTCCGCCGAGACGGAGAAGATGTTGACCGTGCCGTCGTCTTCGATGTTGATTTCGCAACCAGATTCTTCGACAAGGCGCTTGATGTTTTTCCCGCCCGGCCCGATGAGCGCGCCAATCTTTTCAGGATTGATCTTCACGACTTCGATGCGCGGCGCGTATTTGCTCAATTCGGTTCGCGGTGCGCCGAGAGTCTTGGCCATTTCGGCAAGAATGTGCATCCGCGCGACACGAGCTTTTTCAATCGTCTCGACCATGAGCGCGTGCGACAAACCTTTCAACTTCAAATCCAATTGAAAACCGGTGATGCCCTTTTCCGTGCCGGCGATTTTGCAATCCATGTCGCAATAATGATCTTCCCAGCCGATGATGTCGGTAAGGAGTTGATATTTGGACATTTTTTCGCCGCTGTATTCGGTGCAAATGCCGACGCTGATGCCGGCGACCGGACGAATCATCGGAACGCCCGCGTCCATGAGCGCCAGCGTGCCGCCGCAAACGCTCGCCATTGAAGTCGAGCCGTTCGATTCCATAATCTCGCAGGTGACACGAACTGCGTAAGGATAATCCGTCGGCATCATGGATTCAATCGAGCGTTCAGCCAAAGCGCCGTGTCCGATTTCGCGACGACCGGGACCGGAAATTCTGCCGGTTTCGCCGACGGAGAAATTCGGAAAATTGTAATGCAAAATGAATTTCTTCTCGGTCTCGCCGCCGGTGTAGGAATCGAATTCCTGCGCGTCTTCGCCCGTGCCGAGCGTGACGAGTGTGACGGCTTGAGTTTCGCCGCGTGAGAAAATCGCCGAACCGTGAGCGCGCGGCAGAATTCCCACTTCGCTTGAAATCGGACGCACAACGTCAAACGTGCGACCGTCCAAACGTTTGCCGCTTTCCAAAATCAATTTGCGAACGGCTTCTTTCTGGATGTAATAAAATGCATCTTTGATGACGAACTCGGTGACTTTTTCCGCGCCGAATTGCGCGACGAGCTTCGTGCCGACTTCGTCTTGAATCGCTTTGACGGCGGTTTCGCGCGCGAGTTTGCCCGGCGTTAGCAATGCCGGAACAAATCGGTCGCCAGCAAGATTTTTCGCTTCCTTCAAAATTTCGTCAGGAACGACATTAAGCGTGATTTCGCGTTTCTTTTTGCCGCCGCGTGCCACGAGTTCTTTTTGCGCGGCAATGAGCGGTTGAATCGCTTCCTGCGCGAATTTCAGTGCTGCATTGAAATCGGCTTCGGTGATTTCTTTCGCCGCGCCTTCATACATGACGATGTCGTTTTGATTTCCGACGTAAACCAGATCCAAATCGCTTTCCTTCATTTCGGCGTGCGTGGGATTGGCGATGAATTTTCCGGCGATGCGACCGATGCGCGCCGCGCCGAGCGGTCCAGCCCACGGAATATCACTGACCATCAACGCAGCGCTCGCGCCGATGATGCTCAAAATGTCGGGATCGTTCTCACCATCCGCGCTCAACACGACGGTTTGCACTTGCACTTCGTTATACCAGCCTTTTGGAAACAGCGGACGAATCGGGCGATCCGTCAAACGGCACGTGAGAATTTCTTTTTCCGTCGGGCGGCCTTCGCGCTTGAAGTAACCGCCGGGAAATTTTCCGGCAGCGGCGGCTTTTTCGCGGTAATCAACGGTCAGCGGAAAAAAGTCCTGGCCGGGTTTGGCCTTCGTCGCAGCGACGGCGGCGACGAGAATGATTGTTTCGCCGAGTTGGACGGTCACTGCTCCGTCCGCTTGTTTGGCGAGCTTCCCTGTTTCGATAATGATCTGCTTGTCGCCCAATTGGGCGGTTATTTTTTCTGGCATAATGTTCTGCCCGCCGCCGCCAGAGGAACTTCAATGAACCCCGAAATTTTCGGAGCTGATTGAAATCACCCGGCGGCTACGGAATTTTAATTTCGCGAATTTGTTTTTGAGAATTGGGCCGTTCGCGTTTCCAGCCCAAACCTTGAAGCGAGCGCAGTCGTGAAATGAAAAAACCGCGCCTGCTAAATTTTAGTGGCGCAGTTTCAGTTTTTTCGTGACCGTTTGATAGCGGCCCAGATCCACGTTTTGCAAGTATTCGAGCAGGCGGCGGCGCTGGCCGACCATCATCAACAGCCCGCGACGCGAGTGGTGATCCTTTTTATTGGTCTGCAAATGTTCGGTCAAATGGTTGATGCGCTGCGTGAGCAACGCGACCTGCACGTCCGCCGAACCCGTGTCCTTGGCGTGCGTCTTGAATTGTTCAATCGTCTTTGTCTTCGCTTCCATATTTATGAACGGAAGAATTTAATTGAGCGCGAATAATCTGTAAAGCCAATTTAATGGCGATTTTGCCAACGCCAGATCAACTGACGTTTCGTTTTGGGCGTGATTTTGGAATTTTCAGAAATCCGCAAACCTTCAACCCAAAAAACTTCGCCGACAGACGTCGTTGCCAAAATCAACTTGCGCCGCTGCTCGCGCGGGATTTTTGCGTTCGTGAATAAATCCTGCAACTTCGCCGGCGATTTCAAGCCAATCGGCTGAAAACGGTCGCCCGTGCGCCAGTGCCGCAAAATGATTTTGCCGCCGATTTTGTCCGCGTCAAAAAATTCTGTTTGAGGTCGGTGGGGCGAGCGTCCCCGCGAGCCGATCAATTTCCAAACAAAAAAAATTCCGCCAAAAACCGCTTCCCCTGCCCTGCCCGACAAATTCACTTCCAGCTCGTTTGCGTTAAATTCCGACAATTGTTGTTCCCGCAGTTTCAATTTGCCGTTGGCGTCACGCGCAACAGACAAACCGGAACCGACGCTCACAAATTTTCCAGCCGATCCACGAAGCTGTTCAATCAGATCAAAGTCTGCAACGCAAAATTTTGCGAGTTGCGATTGCAAAACGCGCCGTTGAATGGCGATTGGCAAATCGTTGAAAATCCCCTCATCCGGCCTTCGGCCACCTTCTCCCCGCTTGGGCGGGGCGAAGGAATGTTTTCGCGCGGCTTCCTTTTTTTCTCCCTCTCCTCGCAAAACGGGGAGAGGGCCGGGGTGAGGGGTGTGTTTCAAATTTTTAAACTTTTGTTTCGCGACTTCGCCAACAAATTCCGATTCCGCGCCGACGATTTCCATCAGGCGCAAAACGGCCTTGTCCAACGCCGGCTGATAATTTTTGCGAAGGAGCGGCAAAAGCCCGTTGCGAATCCGGTTTCGCAAAAAGTCGGACGAATAATTCGTGGCATCGTGCCGGAACTGGATTTTATTTTCGTCCGCGAATTCTTGCAGTTCCGATTTTGAAAAATCCAGCAACGGACGCGCGAGCGAAACTGTTTTCTCCGCCGGTGACGGCGATTTCCATTTCATCCCACCCAAACCTTCGCCGCCCGCGCCGCGCAGCAATCGCAGGAAAAATAATTCCACCTGGTCGTCCGCGTGATGCGCCAGCGCAACCGTTTTAATTTTTCGCGTGCGCGCGACACGCGCCAAAGATTCGTGGCGCAATTTTCGCGCCGCCATTTCGATCGAAAGCTTTGATTTTTTTGCAAACGATTTTACGTCTGCGCTTTCGACGATAATCGGCAATTTCAATTTTGCCGCGATTTTGCAAACGAGTTTTTCGTCGGCGTCGCTGGCACGCCCGCGAAGCCGATGATTGAAATGAGCGACAGTGATTTTCCAGCGATACTTCCGTGAAATTTTTTCCAGCGCATGAAGCAAAACGATTGAATCCAATCCGCCGGAGACGGCGACGAGAATTTTTTCGCCGATTGAAATCAGAAGGCGGCTTTGGATTGAATTTTTGACGCGCTGGAGCAAATCGGTCACGCGCCCATGCTATCACGGCAGGCGGCGAATGCGATAAAATCGTAATTGATTGGTGCCAATCGCATTCGTGACAGTCATTGTAAATCCGGTTGCCGTGTTTGTGTTCAAAACGAACCAATTCGTTTTTGAAAGGTTGGTCGAAAACTGAACGACGTATTGCAACCCGGCCAAAGAATTGAAGGTAAAACCAATGGCGTTGTTGGTTTTAAATGCCGTGCGGAATGACGGCAACGGAATCGGCTGGACGGATACATCGTCCAAACCGAAATACCACGGGTCAACGCGTTCGCCGAATTGGAGCACAGTGTTTGTGCCAATGGCGGTGACAATAAATTGCATATTAGTCCAACCGAGAATGGGTATATTACTCTGATTGAAAAGTGTTGTGCCACCCCAGGAAACACTAAATGTGTTTGGCGTGTTTCCGCTCACCAATCCGCCGCTCGCCTGTGCTGCGTTGGGACTGTTGAACCAAAGTGAAAGGAAATAAATCTGTCCCGGAAGCGTTGGTAACGATTGTGAAAGTGTTCCAGTAGCGGTTGGTTGCCCCAAAGCTGCTAAAAATGTTCCGCGGTGCGGAGAAATTCCGGTTACAGAGCCATCATCTACAAAACTGTAAATGCCGCCACTTTCAGTTAACGTCCAGCCGGTGAAATCGCCGGTTTCAAATCCTCCATTTTGAACAAGCGATTGTCCCACTTGTAATGTAAATTGCCGTGCCTGCGTAAAGCCGGTGGTTTGATTGGTAAATATCATATTTGGAAGATAAACTCCGACTGGAAGAATGTTGGCGTTGGCATTGAGGCTTACTGATAGGTTCGTGAAAGCGCCCGCCGTCAGGGTTCCGTGATTCTGGGGAACATTGAACCAAGACGATGTTTCTGTCTCGAACCAGTTAATGGAACTGCTGCTGGCATTGGATAAAATAAAAATTTGATTGGTTAGGTTAAATGGCCCCCCTGCCGGTCCTGTCGTTACAAAGCCACTTCCCGGTGAAACAACTAACCAATCGTCAACTCGCAGGGTAAAGACTCGACCATGCGCAACATGACTCGTCTGATTAGAAAACCACAAGGTAGATGTATAAAATCCGACGGCGAGGTTGTTTGCCGTTGTATTCAAACTTACCGTCACATTTGCGGCAGCGCCGCCTGCGGTTAACGCGCCGCTGCTCAACGATGCATTGAGCCATGCGGACGTATTGATCAAAGACCAATTCAGTGTTCCTGATTTATTGGTTAATGAAATGTTCAAAGCGGTTACATTGAATGGCCCCTGAAATCTTCCACTGGAAATAAATCCGCCAGCCGGAGACACGACCAGCGGGTCTGGGCTTACCAAGGCATTAATCAAATTGGATCCCGCAGGAGAACCCCAGCCGGTGCACAGGTCAAAACCGGTCACTGCTGGAAAATTGGTTGGACTGCTGCTTTTAAAATTGTTGCCGTTGACGACATCATGAAAAATTGAAGCGTAAGTGGATTCCTTGCCAATTTCATAAATGGCCGGATTAATGAAACCGACCGGAGATTGAGCAAGTTGTGCAGTGCGTTGATTGACGAGTGCCGTGAACCCCGCCCACAACGGCGCGGCGCAACTGGTGCCGCCAAACGTGCCATTAGTCGTTCCATTTCCGTAAAGCACATAAACATTGTCGCCGGTCAACGCCACATCGGGAACATTTCTGAACGTCGTCGAACCGTGATTTGCCGTCATATCAATGCCTGTCTGCCATGCTGGAATCACATTGCTGATGCTGATGCCTCCACTGCCGCCGCCGCCGCCATAATTCCAAACCTGCTCAGAAACGGGATTGGTCGAAAGTAACGTCGTGCCGCCGACTTGGGTGATATTTGTGCTGGCTGAAGGCTGGGTGATGCTGGACGGATTATCCAGCTCCCCCGGAAGAAAAGCATCACTATCGCCGGAAGCATTAAAGTAAGTCTGCCCTTGCGCAATCATTTGCTTGAAAATTTGCTCTGTCGTCGCATCCGGCCCGCCGCTCCAACCCCATGACGAACTGATTTGCTTGGCGAAACTGTCATTGGCGATGCTGTTCAGCACGTCGTTGGGAATAAAATTTGCCGGATTGCCCTCATAAAGAATCAGCCGTGAAATTCCCGGCGCCATGGAAATCACCATTTCAATGTCCAAAGAAACTTCCACACTACCACTGTTTGGAGTTATCGGCGTGACAGGGTTTCCACTAAATCCATCAATCAAGACATTTGTCAGCGGCACATAATTCGCCAAAGATATGCCGATTAAATTTTCATAATTGGTCATGTCCTTGAGGTAATAGCCGTCGAATTGCACCAACGCCACCGTTTGCCCCGCGCCGGTCAACGAAACGCCCGGCGCATACGTCGCACGAAAATCGTTTCCGATGTAAGTGTTTTGCGGACCAGAGCCAAATTTGGAAGTGAGGCCAAAAGTTTGTCCTGCATTGGAACGAACAAATTTCGGATATGGCCGCGGATAATCACTCAAGCCGCTCACGTCCAAAATTCGCGTGGACAAGTCAATTGAAGGTTCGATGTCCGGCGCAAAGAAAATCCGGTTCTCCGTTGGATGCTGATACGTCCGCAACGCGACATGAAACACACGTTCGATGTCGCTGACCGAAGCGTTCACGTCCAGCAACACGCGGTTAGGAGATTCAGTGGTTATGGCAAATCCGTTTGCCCGGAAAAAATTTTCAACCGCTTGATAATCCTGTTCCGTCGGGCCGAATTGTTCCGCGAATTGTTCCGGCGTTAGATAATGCCGATAATTCGGGCTGGCTGGATCTGAAACTTCTTTCAGAAAATTTTCCAATTCAGCCTGATTTCGCAGCGGCAATCCGATTGCCAAATCCAGATGTCTTGCTGGTGTCAAACGATCCACAGGTGTCAAATTGGAAACAATTTTTGGCACATGGCCGGATAGAGCCTGTCGCGTCTGCTGCGCAATTGCCGGAAAGGATAGCAGCAATATGGCGACACTGAAGAACCGGTGAAATTTCTGAAAACGGGTCACGAGTCAAAATTACGCCGATGTCACGCCAATCGTCAAATACAGAAAAATCATGGAACCGGAAAAACGCGATAAAAGCGAAATGAATTTGTATTTGTTGAATCGGTTTTGCTCGCTGTTGAACTAATTGCTGTCACGTCAGGCGGCAAATCCGTCCAATTTGTCGCGCCCAAATTTTCGGTGAATTGCACGCGATACATCTGGCCGGAAATCGCGCCCCACGAAATCGTGATCGCGCCGTTTGTGAATGTCACCGGCGGTTGCGATGTCAAAAACGACGGCGGCGGCACGACAACGATTTGAAACGTTTTGGAATCGCTCAAGTGCTGGTCGTTGATCGCCCACGGATTGTAATCTGTCACGACGACTGTGACGCTGTTTGTCGTATTTGTAAAAACATTTCCCGGCGTCCAAGTAAAAATGCCATTGGTCGAATTGATGACAGCGCTTGCCGGAGCATTTGTGAGGCTGAAGGTCAAAATGTTCGTCGGAATATCCGGGTCAGTCGCCGAATTTGTGATCGTCAGCGTCGTGCCGACATGAATTGTCCGGCCGGCAATCGGCGCAAGCACCGGCGGCAAATTGCTTTCCGAAACAACAACGGTGAACGTTTGCATTGCGCTCAACGGCGGGACGCCATTGTCTGTGACGCGAACGGAAATCAAATTTGTGCCTGACCCTTGCGCTTCGGTCGGCATCCACGAAAAAATTCCAGTCGCAGAATTGATGGTCGCATTCGTCGGCGCGCCGGAATCAAGGCTGAACAAAAGCAAATCACCATCGGCATCGGTCGCCGTGTTGGTGAATGTGAGCGTTGCCAATTCAATAATCGTTTTGTCCGAAATCGGCGACAATATCGGCGTAGAATTTGTTGCGACAATATAATTTGCGCGCGAAAAAGTATTTGTCCCGCCCGCACCGATTGCGTTGAGCATCACCGTAAAGCTGCCGGTGTTTGTATAAACATGGATTGGATTTGCGCTCGCGCTGATTTGGCCGTCGCCAAAATTCCAATTGTAATTCGTCGCGCCGCTGCTCAAATTAGTGAAACTGACGGTCAGGGGAGAAATGCCATTTGTCGGCGACGCGGAAAAATTCGCCGTCGGCGGAACATTTGTCACGACAATAAAATTTGTGCGCGCCAAAATGTTTGCGCCTCCCGCGCCGATGGCCGTGAGCGTGACGGTGTAACTTCCGGCATTCGTGTAAACGTTCGACGGATTTGCATTCGTGCTGGAATGACTGTCGCCAAAATTCCAAACATAATTCGTCGCGCCGCTGCTCAAATTGGTGAAGTTGACAGTCAACGGCACCGCGCCATTTGTCGGATTGCCGGAAAAATTTGCAACGGGCGGCGGCGGATTGGAAATTACAGTGACAGTCAACGTCGCCACGCCGCTTGTCACCGCGCCTGAAAAATTGGTCACAACGACGCTGTAATTGCCCGCGTTATTTGTCGTCACGGACACAAGAGTCAACACATTGCTCGTAACACCGGAAATGTTTCCTCCGGCAGGCAAATTCGTGCCGTTAAACCGCCAGCGATAGCCAAACGGCGGTTGCCCACCTGCGACGACACTGAAAGTTGCATTGCTTCCCGCAGTCGCTGTTTGGTTGGTCGGCTGCGCGAGAATGTAGAGACGCAACGTGAGAGCGTTGATCAAATTTGTCCCATTCGGAGTGCCCCAGCCGGTGCAAAGGTCGTAACCGGGAACGGCGGGAAAATTGGTCGGACTGTTCCTGCTAAAATTATTTCCCGTGGTGATGTCGTGAAAGTCAGCGGTGTAATTGACTCCCTTGCCGATGGAATAAACGGCTGGATTTATAAAACCAACGGAAGGCTGGCTGGCGGCGGCGGCTTGCTGATTGACGAGCGCGGTGAAGGCCGCCCACAACGGCGCGGCACAACTCGTTCCGCCGAACGTGCCGGTCTGACCGTTGTTGTATTTGACCGAAATGTTGTCCGCAGTGAGGGCGACATCAGGAACGTTTTGCATTGTTGTTGAACCATGATTGGCCGTCATGTTGATGCCTTGCTGCCAAATTGGAATGGAATAATTCTGGCTGATGCCGCCGCTGCTGCCCACGTAGCTGCCTTGTTGACGTCCCCAGTTCCAAACCGTTTCTGACGACCACGAACCGCCCGGCCTGGCCGTCGTCAACGTCGTGCCGCCAACTTGCGTGATGTTCGTGCTTTCGGATGGAAAGGGAATTCCAGAAGTGAATGCGTCCGAATCGCCAGACGCGTTGAAAAACGATTGCCCTTGCGCTACCATTTGTTTGAAAATTTGTTCGGAAGTCGGGTCCGGCGAACCGGGCGATGTATCTCCCCACGAACAACTGATTTGTCGGGCGGAATTGTCGTTGGCCATGCGATTCAGTATATCAGGCCACGGACTGGTATTCGGCGCTTCGTAAACGATGACTTTCGACAATCCCGGAGCCATTGCGATCGCCATCTCAATGTCCAACGCCACTTCACTGTTGCCGCTGCCGGGATTGCCCACGCCTCCATCCACCGCGACATTGGTCAAAGACATTCCCGGCAATCCATAAGTATTTTCGTAACTGGCGATGTCATTCGAGTAGTAGCCGTCGAATTCGAGAAGCGCGACCGATTGTCCCGATCCGTCGAGCGTCACGCCCGGCAAGTAAGCCGCGCGGAAATCATGCCCTGCATAAGTTCCGCTCGGCCCGGAACCGGCCTGCGGCGTCGCGTCAGCGGAAGTTTTTTTTTGAGGGATTAAATTTTTAGGATGCGGCAATGCAAAATTATCGAGGCCGCTGACACTCAACACGGGAAGGTTCGCATCAACCGACGGCTCAACGTCCGGCGCATAAAACGTCCGCAGCTCTGCCGGATGCTGATAAACGCGTAGCGTAATCTTAAACGCGCGCTCGATGTCCGACACGCTGCCTTCCACGTCCAGCACAACGCGGTTTGAAGATGTGCTGGCAATTGTCAGTCCGTTCACCTCTGCAAAATTTTTCACCGCCTGATAATCCTGTTCCGTCGGGCCGAAACGCTCCGCGAATTCCTGCGGTGCCAGATATTTGTGGTAATTCGTGCTGCCCGGATCGTAAAGCTGGCGAAGAAATTCATCCAACGCCGCTTGATTTCGCAGCGGCAAACCAATCGCAAGATTCAAATGATTCGTTGATGGCAAACGGCCGATCGGAGTCAAATGCGAGACAATGGCCGGAACGCTGTCGCGCAAAATTTTTCGCGGCGCTTGTGCAAATGCGGACGAACCGGCAAAAGAAATTACCGCCAAAATCAAAATTGGAATTTTCCTCAACATCGGGTTGCGCAACTTGCCCATAATTTACATGAAAAATCCCGTTCGGAAAGTTTTTTTGCGGCGCAAATTCGCTTGTGCTTGCGTTGAAATGAATTGTAGCCGGAAAAATTGCCGCTAAAATCACCTCGTGTCCGTCAAATTCACCATCCTCGGCAGCGGTTCATCCGGCAATTGCGCCTACGTCGAAACTGAAAACTGCCGCGTGCTTGTGGACGCCGGATTTTCACCGCGCCAAATCCGCGCGCGCCTTGCTTCAATTGGACGCGCGCCGGAAAATCTCACGGCAATTTTAATCACGCACGAACACAGCGACCACATCGCCGGACTGCTCGGCATCGCCGACAAATTTCAGATTCCCGTCTATTGCAACCGCGACACGCAGGACGCCACCATCTGGACTTTCAAAAACAAATGGAGCAAGAAAACCAACCTCGCCCTCGAAACCGCCGACACGTTCAAATCAAAAATAAACTGGCAGTTGTTCACCACCGGCGCGAGCTTTGAGATCGCCGACATCCTCGTCGAAACATTTTCCATCCCGCACGACGCGCAAGACCCCGTCGGATTTCTTTTGCGCACCGCGAGCGGCAACATCGGTTTTGCCACCGACCTCGGTCACACCACCAAGCTCGTGCTCGACCGCATCCGCGCCGCGAACGTCCTCGTCCTCGAATCCAACCATGACGTGAAGATGCTGCAGGATTGTCCGCGCCGCGCGTGGCCGCTCAAGCAGCGCATCCTCGGACGCCACGGACATCTCTCGAACGTCGCCGCCGCCGAAGCCGCCGCGCAAATCATGTCTGCGGAATTAAAATATCTTTACCTCGCCCACTTGAGCCGCGAATGCAACAAGCCCGAACTCGCGCAACACGTTATGGCCGAGCAACTCCATCACATCGGCGCGACGCATGTCCGGCTCCATCTCGCCGCACAGGACGTGCCGTGTGAAACGTTAGAATTGTAAATTTTATGGCAAAAGTTTTAGGAGAATCAGGCCGTTATGCTAGCCAAGAGGAAATTAAAAAGTTCCGCCAATTATATTTAGTCGTAATTCTTGTGATGTGTGTCCTCGGCACGATTCAAGGATTTGTTTTGTCCATTTCTTTTATTGTTCAGAAACGCCATTTGTTTGAGTCAACACTCATCGAGTTAATTTTGCTCGGCTTGATATGTTTGGTTGGGCGAATTGGTTTTCGAGAGCTGAACAAAATTGAAAAAGAGCGCATGGCAATGAGAAAAGGCGCAACCGGAGAAAATGTCGTTGCACAAATCCTTAAAGATTTTCCCGAAAGTTTTTGCGTCATCAACGGCTTAACAACTCCGTTCGGAGACCTCGACCATGTTGTAATCGGACCAACTGGCGTTTATGTCCTCGACACGAAAAACTGGAAAGGTGTTGTTTCCGCCGACGGCAAAGGCGAATTGCTACTCAATGGCAAACCGACTGACAAGCCGACGTCAAAGCCATTTGTGATTAGAATGATGAACGTAAAGGAGAAAATTAAAACACTCTGCAATCTCGACCCATTCTTCAAAGCGGTTTTAGTTTTTCCCATCGCACGAATTGATGCCAGATGGGGCGAGACCGGGAGTGCAAATTGCATCCGCGAAGATCAATTATGGGATTATATCGTTGAAAATGAAATAACAACCAAACTTGATAAAGCCGCAGTTGAGAAACTGTCCCAAGCTTTTCTTGCCTTGGCAACGATGGATAAAGAATTTCAGCCTTCAGCCATAAAATCAAACGCGCCGCGTCCAGCGCCGTAGGCGCGTCCGAAAGTAGCCCACGGTGAAACCGTGGGTTCGTCGCCGGAACGGCGCAAGCCCCGGACGGGGCGAAAGAATAAATATGATTCATCGCCCTCTTTCTGCCGCTCCTGCCGGAGCTTGGATTTTTCTACGTTCAAATCCCACGGTTGAAACCGTGGGCTACTTTCTTTCGCTGCTCCGCAGCTCGCGCATTTTCTTCTTTGCGATTCCGCACGGTCGCGCAAAATACTCGGAATGTTCCGCATTGAAAAAATTTCCTCGTTCGACCAGCCCGAACTCGCGCCGTATCGCACGATGCGCCGCTCGGCGGAGCATGAGGCGCAGGGCATCTTCGTGGCCGAGGGCGAAAAAGTCGTGCGCCGCCTGCTCGAAAGCCGTTTCACCGTCGTCTCCGTCGTGTTTTCGGAACAACATCTGGAGGAATTTCGTCCGCTGCTCAAAGCACGCCCGGAAAATATCACCGTTTATCTGGCGGAACGGCGGTTTCTGGTGACGCTCACCGGATTCTCGCTGTTTCAAGGCGTCCTCGCCGTCGGAAAAATTCCCCCGCCGATTTCTCTGGAAGAAATTCTGGCGCGCAGTCCGAGGCCGCAATTGCTCGTGGCGATTGATTCGCTGTCGAACGCGGAAAATCTCGGCGCGCTCATGCGCAACTGCGCCGCGTTCGGCGCGCACGCGCTGATCGTCGGCGAAACGAGCAGCAGCCCGTTCCTGCGCCGCGCGGTGAGAAATTCGATGGGCACGATTTTTCAACTGCCCGTCGTGGAATTAAAAAATACTCGCGGCCCGCACGAGTCTGAAAACGAATTACGTCGTCGCGAAATTTCGCCACCCGAAAAGAAACCGACGCTGGCGGAAACCTTGCGCGGATTGCGCGCGCGCGGGATCCGATGCATCGCCGCGCATCCGCGCGCGGACGGCAAGACGCTTTCGCAGGCGGATTTCACCGGCGATTGTTGCATCGTCTTCGGCAGTGAAGGTGATGGAATTTCACAAACTGTTCTGGAAAGTTGCGATGAGGCCGTGGCGATTCCCATGCCGCCGACGATTGATTCGCTGAACGTCGGTGCGGCGGCGGCGGTTTTTCTTTATGAAGTTTCGCGGCAAAGAAATAAGACTTGAACCACCAAGACACAAAGGCACAAACTCCGCCACAATCAACATTTCAAAATTATGAACCAAAAACAACTGGCAAACGTTCTTGTTAAAATACTTGGCCTTTCAATGTGCACGCGCATCATTCCGAGTATCTCTTTAAATATAATTAACAGATTTCAGTCTTCTGAAACTTATTATCCTAGTGGAAACATGCAAGTTAATCATGCTTATTTGGCGACAGCTCTGTTAAATTTATTTCCTTTTGCAATAGGTATTTTTCTCATCGTCCGCAGCCGCTGGCTGGTTGATAAACTATTCAAAAACGAAGAAGAATAATTTCAACTTGGCGGCTTGGCGGTTGAAACTGTTTTCTCCACGAAATCAATCGCCTTGCGGCAGAGCGGCTGCCAGTCCAATTCCGCCTGAACGCGCGCGGCGGATTTTGCCGCGTCGAGCTGCCAGTTGGTCGTCGGTTCGTCGAGCCAGTTGATGATTTTTTTTCCGAAATCTTCGCCGTTGAATTTCGAAAATCGCACCATCGTATCGTTTTTGAAATAGCTCTGGACACTTTTGAGCGGCGTGGAAACGGCGGGCAATCCGCTGGCGACGTATTCCACGACTTTCGCGACAAACGCGCAATGCGTCCCGGCGGATTCCTCGTAAGGCACGATGCCGACGTTCGCATCGGCAAGATGTTTTGAGACTTCGGCGTAAGGCACAAAACCGGTCGCCTCAAATTTGAAATCTGGAATTTGCCTTTGCGCACGGCGCAGAAATTTTTCAAGCGAGTCCGTCTGTTTGCCGATAAAACGGAAAATCGTCCCGGGGCGATGCTGCGTCACAAATTGGATCGCGCCAAAAGCGATGTTGCTTAAATGATGCGCGTCGAACGAGCCGTGCATGACAACGACCGGCGGTTTTGCTTTTGCCGGTGGTCGTTCCCGAAAAGGAAAATTTTTCGCGTCGTAGCCATAATAAATCGGGCGAATTTTTCCCGGCGGAAAACCTGTCGCGGAAAAATAATCCGCAAGCGCGTCGGAAACCGTCAAAACAGCGTCAACGTCGTAGCGCGACGGCAAAGAAATTTCGTAACGCATGAGGGCATTGACGAGCGGTCGCGGCGCGACATAGCGCGGCCATGTTTCCATGAAGCCGGTGAGCAGGTCGGGGAAATTCATCACGACCGGAATGTTCAATTTGCGTTTCAATTTTCCCGCTGCGACCGCCGAAATGGCGTGCTGCGAAAAGAGCAGGTTGAATTTAGTCGCGCGCGCGGCGGCGGCGGCCATGCGCCCAAGAAAAAACGGGTAGGCCAGATATTTGAAATTTCGGAAACGGGCGTAACGTCCCATTTTCCACTTTGTGAACTGATGAAGTCTGATGCCGAATTTTCTTTCGACACTTTCCGCGTCGCTGATTTGCGGGCAGAAAACATGGACTTCATGCCCTCGCCGCGCCATTTCTTCGACGAGATAAACGGCCTCCGCCGAACCGCCGCCGGACGGCGGGAAAAAAGGCTCATGCGTCAGGAACGCGATGCGAAGCGGAAGTTCGCGCATGGGCAGACGCTATTCAATTTTTGCGCGGGCGTCCAATCTCATTCGCATCTGGCGGCGTGAAAAGTTTTGACTTGTGGCGCGAAAAATTTATTTTGTGGCTTCGCTTTGGACGGGGTCGTAGCTCAGTTGGTAGAGCACCACAATGGCATTGTGGGGGTCAGGGGTTCGAATCCCCTCGGCTCCACCAAGCGGTTTGATCGAAGTTATTTCGGTTTGAAAATAACTTCGTGAATTTTTAGCGCTTCGATTTTACGAATGCCACAGGCTATTTGCGGGTTCAAACCGGATTTTACATTTCACGGCTGGATTATTTTACACCCTTCGCCGGCACGGCGGGATCGAGAATGTTGTTGTCGCCCATCCAGTCAGTCAACCGTTGCGGCCAGCCTTTGATGGTCGCAAGTTTTGTGCGAGCCGCCATGTTGAAAGCATGGCCGCCTTTGGCGAAGACGTGGACTTCCACGGAAATTTTCGCGGCGCGATATAAGGCAAAAATTTTGAAAACGGCTTCGGTGTGATTGTCATCATTGGCGACGAGGAGAAAAGCCGGCGGCGCATTTGCCAGAAGCGTTTGCGGAATTCCTCCGCCACCGGGATAAATCTCCACGATGAAATCCGGTCGCGCGCTCACTTGATCAACCGGGTCGGGCGCGTTCGTGATGCCGGCCGAATCTCCAAACGCCACCATTGAGGTCACTTCGCCGCCCGCCGAAAAGCCGACCATGCCGATGCGGTTGGTATCAATGCCCCATTCGCTCGCACGACTGCGCACCAGACGCATGGCGCGCAGTCCGTCCTCGCGCGGATTTGCCATGGTATAAACTGAATTCGTCTCGCGCGGCAGACGGTATTTCAGCGCGAACGCGGCGACGCCGATCCTGTTGAAAAATTTCGCCGCGTTGATGCCCTCGGGAATGAAATCCAGTTCGGAAAATCCGCCGCCGGGGCAAAGGATCACCGCCGCTCCCGTCGCTTTTTCCTTGGGCGGAAGAAACACCGTGACCGATGGGTTGTTGATATTCTTCACCCAGTAACTGGCCGCCAGTTCGGGAATGTCTTTGCGCGATTCAAATCCGGGCGCGCCGTTGGTCCAAAGATGAATGACTTCCGGCGTTTCCTGCGCCAAGACAGCCATCGGGATTGCAACGATGATTGAACAGACCGCCTGTTTTATTCTCATAAGCTCGTCTCAAAAACGGGGATTATATTTAGCCCGGCTAGATTTTCGCGAGCCGTCCGGTGGAATCGCCAAACCGGTCCAGGCCTTGAATTCCCATCCGGTCCGCCATGCTCAAAAATAAATTGCAGGCGGGCGCAGAGTCGAACTTTGCATAACTGGCCGGGGACAACAGCCCGCCGCCCGCGCCCGCAAGCACGATGGGCAGGTTGGTGTGCGTGTGCCGGTTGCCGTCGGAATTTCCGCCGCCATAGACAATCATCGAGTTGTGCAAAATGGAATTGCCGTCCACGTCCTTGGCGTCCTGCAATTTTTTCAGGAACTTGGCGAACTCCTGCGCATACCACAGGTCAATCTTCGCGACTTTTTCAATCCGCTCCTGATTGTTTTCATGATGGGAAAGGTCGTGGTGGCCTTCGGGAATTCCAATGTGGCTGAACGAGCGGTTGTCGCCGTCGTGCGCGAGGCAGAACGTGGCGATGCGCGTGGAATCGGTTTGAAACGCCAGAACCATCAGTTCATACATGATCTGGACATATTCGGCCTGGTCGGACGGAACGCCGTCCGGCGTCTCGATGGCCGGGTCTTTGGGCATTCCAAGCAGTTCCGACCTTTGGATGCGCGCCTCGATTTCGCGCACGCTGGTCAGGTATTGGTCGAGCTTGTCCCTGTCATTCGCCGTGAGCCGCTGCTGGATGTTCCGCGCATCATCAAGAACAAAATCGAGGACTGACCGCTGCGCCATCTGCCGGTTCTTGTTGTTTTCCGTGCGCTGGCCGGGCGCGCCCGTTCCAAAGAGACGCTCGAAGGCGAGACGCGGATTGAATTCCGCCGGCACGGGCGTGGTCGGTGAACTCCATGACAGGTTATATTGGTAGGCGCAGGAATAATTTGTGTCGCACGCGCCCGTTTTTCGCCCGTCATCACACGTCAATTCGAGCGAAGGAAACCGGGTGAGATGCCCCGCTTTTCGTGCCATGACTTGATCAATGGAAACGCCGACGTGCAAATCCGTGGAGCTTTTTTTCAACCGCGCGCCTGTCAAAAAAACCGCGTTGCCGCGCGCGTGGTCGCCGCCGCCATCCGGCCCGGCATTCGCGCAAAGATGATCCAAACCGCCGAGGACGCGGACATATTCCCTGCTTTCTTCCAGCGGCTGGAGCGTGGCATTGAATTTGAAATCCGTCCCTTTCCCGTCCGGCCACCAGTTGGGCTGGATCGCGCCGTTCGGGAAAAAAACAAACGCGGTGCGCAGCGGCGCGCCCGTGGCCGTGACTGCCAGGCCACCGGTCGCAATGGCTTCTGCGGCGAGCAATTTCCAGGGAACAAAAGATTCAAAAGCGGGCAGCGCGAGGCACGCGCCGACACCGCGCAAAAACTGGCGGCGGCTGAAACTGGCGCGGCGTTGCGCGGCAAGGTTTGCGTCCACAGCGTTGTTTGTTCTCATAGTTTTTTCGTGTTAGTTCACATCAGCAAGATGCTGCGCTGATTTTTGCGGTTTATTTTCCGCAACCGCAGCGGGAGCGCGGCTTTTCTGAAAAGGCGCGGATTCGATCACGCCCGTCAGGAGCGCGGAAAAATGGCCGTTGTTTTTTTCCAGTTGATCCACAATTTGATCCACTGTTTGCACGTCGTAAAATTCCAGCCCGCGACCCAAGGCATAAGTGAGCAGTTTTTCCGTCAGGCAACGGTAAAAATCTGTCTTATGCCGGGTGGCCAGAATGTGCTTTAACTCGCGGACGTTGTCAAAGGTTTCACCGGTGATAAGTTTGCCGGCGGCTTCGATTGGCTCGCCGTATTCCTTGTCGCGCCACATTCCCAGCGCGTTGAAATTTTCCAGCGCCAGCCCCGGCGGATCAAGCCGGTTGTGACACGAGGCGCACAGCGGCTGCTCGCGGTGAATGGACAACACTTCGCGCAGGGTCGGCTGGCGATTGGTGAACGCCGACTCGGAATTTTCCAGCGGCGGAATGTTGGCCGGCGGCGGCGGCGAGGGCGTGCCCAAAATGTTATCTAAAATAAAAAGACCGCGTTTGACCGGCGAGGTGCGTGTGGGATTTGAAGTCACGGCCAGAACGCTTCCCATCGTCAAAACTCCGCCGCGCGGGCTGTCCGGGGGCAGCGTGACTTTGCGTAATTCGCCGCCGCCCACGTCGAGGTTCTTCAAACCATAATGCTGCGCAAGCCTGTAGTTGAGAAACGTATAATCGCTTTCGATCAATTCCGTCACATCGCGGTCGTCATGCACGATGTAACTGAAATATAAATCCGTCTCGCTTTGCATATCCTTGCGCAAAACACCATCCAGTTCGACTTGGGGACGCGCGTTGCGATTGCGCTTTTTCACGCCTGGATCGCCTTCCGCAACTGCAACCGCATTGGTTTGAACTTCCGCATCACGCGCGAGGACTGAAGCAGCGTCAATCGGCACGGTCGCAATATCGCGGGTCTGCAGCCATTGTCCGCTGAAATTTTTCGTCAACGC
>DASQOZ010000062.1:0-5146 GCA_035644195.1 Candidatus Methylomirabilota bacterium
GATTGAGTTGCGCGAACACCGAGCCGGCCTCGGCTTTTGCCGCTTCCATCTGCGCTTTGGCTTCGGCAATTTTTGATTCGTCGGACGCGGCTTTTTGCTCGGCGGAATTTTGATTCGCCGCCGCCAAATCCGCCGCAGCTTTTGCCTGGTCAAATTCCTGCGCGGAAATCGTTTCATTCGTCCGCAACGTTTGCGCGCGCGTGAAATCCGCTTTCGCTTTCGCGGCGGTCGCGGCGACAGCTTCCGCATCGGCCCTTGAACTGCGCGCGTCCGCTTCGGCGGTCGCGACTTTGACGGTCATCAAATTGAATTCGGCGGTCGCCGCTTTGAAATTGGAATCCTGCGCCTGTTGCGTGGATTGTTTTTGCGACAGTGCGACCGCGTAATCCGCCGGATCAATTTCCACGAGCAAATCGTTTGAGCGAACGAGTTGATTATCCAAAACACGAACGGCGGAAACCTGCCCGGAAATTCTCGGCGCGATGGAAACGATATGGCCGGCGATGAAGGCATCGTCAGTTTTTTCATGCGTCAGGACGGCGAACAAATAAGCGAGGCCGAAGAAAAATAAAATCGCCAGCCCGATTGCGCCCGGAATGATGACGCGCGGCGAATTTAATTTCGCCATCTGGAAATTATTTTTCGGCGGCGAAGGAGTCTCGCCCGCAGTTGTCTTTTTTCGATCCTCCATGGCTATTTACTTTTGGAATTATGTCTTCTCCCTCTCCTCCCAAAAGGAGGAGAGAGCCGGGGTGAGGAGGCTAATTATTTTGGAGTTCAAATCCCCTCACCTCACCCCTCTCCCCGCTTGGGCGGGGAGAGGGAGTTGTCGCTGTTATTTTCAAAATCGTCATAAACATAATCCCTTTTACCTTACAACGGGTTGAACATTTTCGCGCGTGTGATCTTTGGCGATGAGCATGTAGATCGAAGGGATCACCAGCAGCGTGAACAGCGTGCCAATGCTCATGCCCGCGACAAGCATGATGCCGATGGAATTGCGTGCCGCCGCGCCCGCGCCCGTGACGAGCGTGAGCGGAAAATTTCCGGCGATGGTCGCCGCCGTCGTCATCAGCACCGGACGCAACCGCAACAACGCGCCTTCACGAATCGCCTGGATTTTCGTGCGGCCTTGACGTTGCATTTCGTTCGCGAATTGAACGATGAGAATTCCGTTCTTGGAAATCAACCCGACGAGCGTGATCAATCCGACTTCGGAATAAGTGTTCATCGTCGTCGTCCAGCCGTTTGTCCAGAACGGCAGGTTCGGATTCGGCATTTTGAGAAAGCAAAAAGTGACCGCGCCAAAAATCGCCAGCGGCACGGAGCCGAGGATGATGATGAAAGGATCGCGAAAGCTGTTGAATTGCGCCGCGAGCACGAGAATGATCAATACGACTGCGAGCATGAACGCAGGCAGAAATTTATTTCCTTCCTTACGCAAAAACCGCGAGTCGCCGGTGTAATCCAGTTTGTAGCCGCTCGGCAAAATCTTCGCGCATTCACCTTCCAAAAATTTCAACGCCTGTTCCAGCGGCACGATGGCCACGCCGCTGATTTTGACCGAGTTCAATTGTTGAAAACGGTTCAACGCGCGCGGCGTCGTGTGTTTTTCAAGATGCGCGAACGTGCTGACGGGAATCAATTGATCGCCTGGGCCTTTGACGTAGGTGCTTTCCAGTTGATTCACGTCCAGCCGCGCGCCGCGTGCCAGTTGCGGAATCACTTTGTAACTGCGTCCGGCAAAATCGAAACGGTTCACATAATTTCCACCGACGAGCGCGGCCAAATCGGAGCCGATGCTCGCCATGTTGAGGTTGAGCGCGGCGACTTTGTCGCGGTCAATGACCAGTTCCACTTCCGGCTGGTCCACTTTCGTGTCAATCATCGGCGGAAAGGCGAACATGCCGTTCGTCGCGCATTCGATCTGCAATCGTTGCACGAAATTCGTCAAAATTTCTTCCGACTCGGCGGTGGATTCGATGATCAAATTCACCGGCATAAATTCTCCGCCGGTCGGCAGCGGCGGCGGCGTGACCATATACATCCGGATGCCGGGCAGGTTGCCCACCATCCCTTGCACTTCGGGTTGGATTTGAAAGACAGTCCGCTTCCGTTCGCCCCACGACTTCATCACCATGCCGCCAAAACCGGAATCGGGAAACGTGATTTGAAAAACCTGTTCTTTCTCCGGCACCTTCGCGAATGCGCGGCCCGCCACGTCTGCATAAAATGAAGTCTGGTCAATCGTCGCGTTCGGCGGCGTTTCCAGCGCGCCGAAGATGACGCCCTGGTCTTCCGGTGGCGCAGGTTCTTTCGCCTGCCACGCCATGTTGAACATCGGAATCGTCAGCAACGTCAGGCCGATCCAGATGGTGTAAATCAATGGCCGTCGTGCGAGCGTCCAGTCCAGCACGCGCCCGTAAAAGTTTTTCGTCCGGTCAAACATATGGTTGACCTTTGCGGCAAATCCATGTCCCTCGCGTTCGTGATTCAACAATTTCGACGCCATCACCGGCGAGAGCGTCAGTGCCACGATGCCGGAAATGAACACCGCACCCGCGAGTGTCAACGCGAATTCATGGAACAACGAACCAGTTAGGCCACCTTGAAATGCGATCGGAGCATAAACCGCCGCGAGCGTGATGGTCATTGCGATGACCGGGCCGATGAGTTCGCGCGCGCCGAGCAGCGCGGCGTCAACCGGCTTCAAACCCTCGCGCACATGGCGTTCGACATTTTCGACGACAACAATCGCATCGTCCACGACCAGCCCGACGGCGAGAACAATCGACAACAGTGTGAGCAAATTCAACGTGAAGCCGAAGACTTGCATCAGAAAAACCGCGCCAACGAGCGACAGTGGAATCGCCACGAGCGGAATCAACACCGACCGCAGCGAGCCGAGGAAAAGAAAAATCACGATCGAGACGATGACAAGCGTGATGACGAGCGTCTTGATGACTTCATGCAGCGCGTCGGAAATATATTTTGTCGCGTCGTAAGCCACTTTGGCGTTCAAACCCGTGGGCAAATCTTTTTGAATCGCCTCCAGTTCCTTGCGCACGTTTCGGATCACGTCGAGTGAGTTCGCATTCGGCAAAACCCAGACGCCCATGAACACGGCGCGCTCACCGCTGAAGCGCACTTCGCTGTCGTAATCTTCCGCGCCCAGCACCACGTCGGAAACGTCACGCAGCCGCACCAGCTGGTCGCCGCTCTGGCGCACGACGAGGTTTTTGAACTCCTCGACGGAGCGCAAATCGGTGTTCGCCGTCAGATTGACCTGCACCAATGAGCCTTTCGTATGGCCGACGGCAGAAAGAAAATTATTCGCCGCGAGCACCTGGCGGATTTGATCGGGGCTGATGTTGAACGCCGCGAGCCGGTCAGGTTTCAACCAGATCCGCATCGCAAACGTGCGTCCGCCGAGCAGATCGGCTTTTTGCACGCCTTCAATCGCCGTCAATCGCGGCTGCACGATGCGCACGAGATAATCCGTGATCTGGTTCGCCTCCAAAATGTCCGACGAAAAACTCAAGTAGGCCGAGGCGAATTGCGAATCCGCCGTGACGATGGCGAGCGTTGGAATTTCCGCTTCCGGCGGCAAATCGTTGCGCACCTGGTCCACTTTGGAACTGATTTCGCCGAGCGCTTTTTTGGAATCGTAATTCAGCCGCAAATGCACCGTGATGGTCGAGAGGCTCAACTTGCTTGCCGATTCGATGTAATCAATGCCGTCTGCCGCCGCGATGGCGCGTTCGAGCGGCTGCGTCACAAAACCGCGAACCAAATCCGCGCTCGCGCCGACGTAAACCGTCGTCACCGTGACCGTCGCATTTTCGCTTTGCGGATATTGCCGGATGTTCAGCGAACGGATGGCCTGCAAGCCCGCGATCAAAATGATCAGGCTCACGACCGTCGCCAAAACCGGACGGCGAATGAATAAATCGGTGAAAGATTTCATAGTGGGACAGGCTTCCAGCCTGTCAAAGCGGACAGGCAAGATGCCTGTCCCACTGATTTGCCCGGCGAAAAAAATCCATTTTTCATGCGTCAAATGAAGTTTAGCTGTTCGGCGGATTCGGTGTGAGCGAGGGTTTCGGCGTGTCCACGTTGTTTTCCTGCACACTGACGCCGTTGCGCAATTTGAAAATTCCCGCCGTCGCTACTTTGTCGCCGGCCTTCAAACCGGATTCGACGCTGATGAAATCACCGTGTGTTCGTCCGGTGCGGATGAATTTTTGCTGCACCGCCAGATTCGTTTTGCCATTTGCAGTTTGCGGTTCGATCAGAAAAATCGAATCGCCGAAAGGCGCGCTCAAAATCGCCGTCGCCGGAATTGCCAGGACAGGTTTCGCTTCCGGCAAAATAATTTCCACGCGCGCGAACATTCCCGGACGCAAAAGTTGTCCGGCATTTTCATACTTCGCGCGCAACTTGATGCTGCGCGTTGCCACGTCGAGATCGGGATTGATCGCCGCCAATTCGCCGTCAAAGAAATTGTTCGGATAACTGTCGCTCGTCGCGCGCACTTTCAATCCGGTCGCGAGCTGTGACAAATCCTGCTGCGGCAAGGAAAAATCCACGAACACCGGCATCAACGACTGCAACGAAACGATGCCTTTGCCGGCGGTGAGTTGCTCGCCGAGATTCACAAGCCGGATGCCGAGCCGTCCGTCGAACGGCGCGCGAATTGTTTTTTTGTCAATCGTCGCGTGAATTGTGTCGGCATTTGCTTGAGCCTGCTTCAAAGCGGCTTCTGCCTGGTCCAATTCCGATTGCGAAACAGTGTTGTCCGCGCGCAACGCTCGCAGCCGTTCGGCGCTGACCTTTGCCCATTCGGTTTGCGCATCCGCCGCGCGCAATTGCGCGTCTTCGGACGACGTGTCCAATTTCAAAAGCAGGTCGCCTTTTTTGACGGTTGCGCCGGATTCAAAATCAATTTCACTGACCGTTCCCGCAATTTCCGGCGAAACAATCACGCCTTGCGCGGCGGCGACAGAACCGATGGCGGAAAGAGTGTCCTGCCATTTTTCCTCGTGTGCGACGGCGGACGAAATCGTTTCCGGCGGCGGGACGAAACTTTTTCCCATGGCGATGAGCGCGTGGATTTGCATCGCCTTCACGCCGGCGAGCACGATTA
>DASQOZ010000063.1:0-5854 GCA_035644195.1 Candidatus Methylomirabilota bacterium
CCGTATTTTTCGGCCGCGAGCAGGCCCCCGATGGCGGCGGTGAATGGTTCCTTGGCGGCCAGTTCGGCGGACCGCGCGTTGGACGAGGTCTCGATGATTTCCACGCGCGGGAGATGGTTTTGAATCCAGCCGCGGCATTGCGCGAGCGACTGCGGATGCGCATAAAGCTTCCTGATTTTCGCGCGCGTCCCGCCCTGCGGGATCATCAGGCATTGCTGCACGCGCAAGACGATCTGCGAAACGATTTTCAGGTCGCTGTCCACGAACATGTCGAGCGTGTGGGTGACGACGCCTTCGGTGGAATTCTCCACGGGCACGACGCCGTAATCCGCGCGGTTCTTGCCGACCTCGGTGAACACGTCGGCGATGGTCTTTTGCGAGGCGTATTTCAGGCTGGAACCGAAACGCTTGATGGCCGCCTGATGCGTGAAGGTCGCCTCGGGCCCGAGATACGCGATGGTCATGGTCTTCTCCAACGCGAGGGCGCTGGACATGATTTCGCGGTAGATCGCGCGCAACTGCTCGCCCGTCATCGGCCCGGCGCTGGCCTCGCAGACGCGGTCGAACACGGCGCGCTCGCGATGCGGCGCGTAAATTTCCTCGCCCGCTTTGATCTTGAGTTCGCCGATGGCGAGGACGTGGCGCGTGCGTTCGTTGAGCAGCCGGACGATGTGCGCGTCGAGCTTGTCAATCGCCTTGCGATGTTCGGGAATGTTCAAGCGAAGGAAGAATGCAGAATTAAACGGGAAGAATCAAATCTGTTTCTGCGGCAAGTTTGCCGCTGATTTGGGAATGGCGTTGATTTTTTGTTCCGGCGGCAAAAAATGCGCAACAATTGCAGGCGCATGAGGAATTGAATTATGCTTGCATGGCGCGGGATTTTTGAATAAAAATCATCTGTTTCCTGCCCGACGACTGCCCGCGCCGGGCCGTTGCGTTTTTGATTGGAATTATGACAGACTCGGACAAGCCGGAAAATTTCAAAAGGGAAAGTGGCGCGTTTCAGAAATTGGATGAAGGGGATTTGATGCGCACGCTGATTGACCTGATACCCGACATAATTTCAGTCAAAGATGTCGAGGGCAAAAATGTCTGGGTCAATCACGCGAAGCTAAACGAACTGGGCTTGCGCGATTTCAAAGATGCCATTGGCAAAAGCTCGTTTGATTTTTTTGATCCCGCTACGGCGGAAGGTTTTGAGCGCGACAGTGATCAAGTGATTCAAGCCGGCCAGCCGGTAATTGACCGCCACGAAAAAATTGTCCAACGCGACGGCTCCACACGATGGCATTTGACGACGAAGATTCCCTGGCGCGACAGCGGCGGCAAAATCATTGGCTTGTTTTCCATCAGCCGCGACATCACCAAGAGGGTGGAAATAGAAATTAAATTGGAACAGGAGCGGAACTTGTTGCGCACGTTGATTGATAATTTGCCCGATTGCATTTATGCAAAAGACGCGCAGACGCGCAAAATCATGGCGAATCCGGCGGACTTGAGAAATCTCGGCTGCAAAACGGAAGCTGAAGCCATCGGCAAGACAGATTTTGATCTTTTTCCAAAAGAAATTGCCGAAGCGTTTTTTGCCGATGACCAGTCTGTCCTGAAAGGCCAGTCGGTCATCAATCGTGAGGAAAAGGCGGTTTTGAAAACCGGCGAAACGCACTGGCTGCTCACGTCGAAAATTCCCTGGCGCGATGCCAATGGCAGCATCATCGGACTGATTGGCATCGGGCGCGACGTTACGGACAAAAAAAACCTTGAAGCGCAAATCGCGCAGGCGCAGCGCATGGAAAGCATCGGGCGTCTCGCGGTGGGCGTGGCGCATGACCTGAATAACACGCTGGCGCCGATTCTGATGTCCATTGATTTGCTGCGGCAAAAAATCCATGACGATGAAGGCTTGAAAATCATGGCCGCCATCGAGGGCAGCGCCAAGCGCGGCGCGGACATCATCAAAGAAATGCTGCTGTGGTTTGGCCGCGGCCTCATCGGAGAACGCGCGCCGGTAAATCTTCGACAGCTTGCCAGCGAAATCGCGCAATCCGCCGAAACTTTTGACAAAGCCATCAAGGTTGAAAAACAAATCGCTCCCGACCTTTGGCCGGTGATCGGCAACCCGGCGCAATTGCATCAAGTGTTGATGAATCTGGTCACTAACGCGCGCGACGCGATGCCGTCCGGCGGCACATTGACCATCAATGCATTCAACACTGGAACAGGCAAAGAACGTTTTGTGATTGTCGAAGTCAAGGACACCGGCGCGGGCATGACGCCTGAACTGCTCGACAGAATTTTTGAACCGTTTTTCACGACGAAAGATGTCGGTCACGGCCTCGGTTTGTCCACGGCCCAATCCATCGTCAAAAGCCACGGCGGCGTCATCGAAACAGAAAGCCAGCCCGGCCAGGGATCAACATTCCGCGTCCGTTTGCCCGCGCAAGCTTGAAGCAATTCCAAAAAAAGCCGGAAATTATCATTGCCCGCCTGCGGACTTTGCTTTAGCTGTTAATCAAATTTAACACAGGAAAATTTATGAAAACAGGAATCATGCTGGCTGAACCGTCAACCATCGCGCTTGGCGGAATTGCCCTAATTACTTTAATTGTCATCGCAGTTGTTGTCGTTGGCGTCATCGCATTCATCATTGGCATTTACAACAAGCTCGTCACCATGCGCAACCGTTACAAAAACGCCTACGCGCAAATTGACGTGCAATTGAAACGCCGCTACGACTTGATTCCCAATTTGGTCGAAACTGCCAAGGGCTACATCAAGCACGAGCGCGAAACGCTCGAAGCTGTCACCACCGCGCGCAACATCGCTTATGCCGCGTCAAAAGCCGCCGCCGCGAACCCCGGCGATTCGACTGCGATAAAAAATCTGGCTTCCGCAGAAACCGGACTTGGCGGGACATTGAGCCGATTGATGATGGTTTCCGAGCAATATCCCGATTTGAAGGCAAACCAGAACATGATGCAACTCACCGAAGAGTTGAGTTCAACCGAAAACCGGATTTCCTTTGCGCGGCAGGCTTACAACGATTCCGTGATGACTTACAACACCGACCGCGAAGTGTTTCCGAGCAATCTCATTGCCGGGATGTTCAATTTCATGGCGGCGGAACTGTTCGTCATAGACAAGCCGGAACAAAAAGACGCGCCAAAAGTTTCATTTTCATAAAATTTTGTAGCAGCCGACGTGAGTCGGCTTTGTTTAGAATGAGCGGACTTACATCCGCTGCTACAAAAAATTAAAATGGATTTCTTTCAGCAACAGGACAAAGCGCGCAAAAAAACCAAATGGCTTGTCCTTTATTTTTCCATCGCCGTGACGTTTATCATCATTGCGATTTATTTGGTCGTGCTTTTTACGAGCTTTTACTTTGGAATTCAACGCCATCATTTCTATGTAGAAAATTCACAGTCAATTTCTTGGTGGGATGCGAAAATTTTTCTCGGCGCGGCCATCGGCACGCTTGCAGTGATTTTTGGCGGTTGCGCTTACAAAATCCATGAACTTGCCGAAGGCGGCAGCGCGCTGGCCGAATCGCTCGGCGGACGGCTCATCGCTTCAAATACAACCGATCTGGACGAACGCAAATTGCTTAACGTCGTCGAAGAAATGGCCATCGCTTCCGGCATCGCCGTGCCGCAAGTCTATGTCATGGACAATGAAAATGGCATCAACGCATTTGCCGCTGGTCATTCAACGAGCGACGCCGTCGTCACCGTCACACATGGCACGATGAAATTACTTTCGCGCGACGAATTGCAAGGTGTCATCGGTCACGAATTCAGCCACATTTTGAATGGCGACATGCGGTTGAACATCCGGCTCATCGGAATCCTTTTTGGAATTCTTTGCATCGCCACGATTGGAAGAATTCTTTTGCGAGCACGAGGCAGTGGAAAAGGGAGCGCATATCCAATTTTTTTTGGTGGCCTGCTGTTAATCATCGGCTCCATCGGCGTTTTTTTTGGACGCTTGATTCAAGCCGCCGTGAGCCGCCAGCGCGAATTTCTTGCCGATGCTTCATCCGTTCAATTCACGCGCAATCCACTTGGACTTTCCAGCGCGTTGCAAAAAATTGGCGGCTACGGCTATAGTTCATGGTTGATGTCCGAGCAAGCGCCCGACGCCGGCCATTTATTTTTCGGCAATGGCAATCCACGTCCGCTTTTCAACATGATGTCCACGCATCCGCCGCTTGAAGACCGCATCCACGCCATTGATCAGACGTGGAATGGAAAATTTCCGCGTGTGGACACGAAAGAAATTCAAGCCGAAGCAGCTAAACACGCAAAGGAGCCGCGGGCGATTTTCGCTGACGGCAAAATGATTATTCTTGGCGGAATGATGGCGCAGCAATCGCAGTCGCCCGCCGTAAAAAAATATGTGCTGTCGAGCGTGGGCACTGCCACACCGCTGCATTTGAAATACGCCGAGCAATTGCGCGAGTCGCTGCCCGACAACATCAAAGCCGCCGCGCGCGAACCGCTCGACGCTACGGCATTGGTTTACGCGATGCTGTTGAGTTGTGACGACAATCAGCGCACACAACAATTGGCGGAATTGGAAAAACGCGCCGGCATAACAATTCGTGAAAAAACGGACACGCTGTTTCCCGACGTTTCAAAAATCGCCGCGCACGCGCATTTGCCGATGGTCAATCTCGCCCTCGGCGCGCTAAAGCAATTGACGTGCGAACAATATGACAATTTTTCGCAAACGCTTGATTGGCTCGTCAATTCCGACGGCAAAATCGAACTGTTTGAATTCGTCCTGCAAAAAATTGTGCAGCGCAATTTGGACTCGCAATTCCACAGCGCGCGCAAACCGGTCGTGCAGTATTACAGCATCAAACCGCTTGTGCCGGATTGCGCCGTGCTGCTTTCCGCGCTCGCTTGCAGCGACACGAAAGATTCTCAAGCCGCGTTCGACGCCGGCGCGCCGTATTTGCGTTCGCCCGATGATTCTGAATTGCAATTGCAACCGCTTGGGCAATGCGGTGTGGATAAAATTGACGAAGCGCTCAACCGTCTCACTCAAGCCGCGCCGCAAATTAAAAAAAATCTGCTCGATGCTTGCGTCCACGTCATCGGCGCGGATGGTTCCATCGTGGAAATGCAGGCGGAATTGCTCCGCGCGATTTCCGATACGCTCGATTGTCCGATGCCGCCGTTTGTTGAAACTAATCAACCATGAACTTACAAATTTTGTGGCCATACATTTGCGTGCTTATTGGCTTTTGCCTTTTAATTCTTGGATTTGTAATTCGGAAAAAACTTCAAAACTCTGAATCATGGCCAAAAACTACCGGAACTATTCTTGAATCAACAATTCAATCGGAATGGGTAAGATCAGGAAGCGGTCGCAATTATGTGGTATGCCCCAAAGTCGTTTACGAATATCAAGTAGACGGAAAAAAATACACTTCGTCGCAATTGGCATTAGTTGAACGCAATACGGCAAATGAAAAATTAGCTCAAGAAAAGTCAGAAAGGCATCCTGTTGGACAGCAAGTTATAGTTTATTACAATCCTCGAAAACCGGAATTTGCTACTTTGGAAGTTGGCGATCCGACCGGTGGCATACTACCATTTGGAATAATTATTGTTGGAACAGGATTGGCAATTTTTGGAATTGTTTGGCTTTTACTGAAGCTTAAATAAACAAGCTATTCCCGCACGGTCGCTTTCAATTGCAATTTGAGTGCATCAACGACTTTTGCGTGCGCCGAATTGACTTCTGCGTCGGTCAAAGTTTTTTCCAGCGAACGGTAAATGAAAGCATAAGCCAGACTTTTCTGTCCATCGGGAACATTTTTGCGGCGAAACACGTCGAACAATTC
>DASQOZ010000064.1:0-12487 GCA_035644195.1 Candidatus Methylomirabilota bacterium
CGCGCGTGATCAATTCGCCGGGCGAACCGGGCGTCGCCTACAACATGGGCGTCGGTTTTCCGCGCGCAATCCGACATCCGTTGCTCGCGCAAATGCACCGCACCGCCGAAGCTCGCAATCGCGAATTGATCCGCCTCGTGAATGTATTTCTCAAGCCGGTTGAATTGGATTACGACAAGGATGTTCTTCTGCTCACGCCGAACGGCAACGCGACCGAGCGGCACATTTGCGAAGCCTATTCAAAAAAAGGCGGCACGAATTTTTGGAAGGAAAAAATCGGCGACCGTCCGTCCGATCCCGCGAAATTTCAAGCGCTCATCCGCGCCAAAACGATGAAACGCGGTGGACCCGGTTATGTTCAGCCGGACAAAGGCTCGTTTCCGTTGCTTGCCGAGATGAATAGATTCGTTTTAGACTCCGGCGCAATTCCGACGTTGACCTGGCTCGATGGCACGACCGACGGCGAGCGCGCCATCGAAGAACTTTTTGAAACCGAAATGACCACCGGCGCAGCGGCGCTGGCAATTATTCCTGATCGCAATTACACGCCCGGCGTGAAAGATGAAAAAGTGAAAAATCTTTACGACATGGTCGCGCTCGCGGAAAAATATGGCTTCCCGGTCATTGTCGGAACAGAAATGAACGCGCCGGGAAATAAATTCGTGGATTCATTCGAGACGGCAGAACTTGCGCCGCTCGTGTCCGTTTTCCTGAAAGGCGCGCACATCATTTATGCGCATTCCGTTTTGCAACGCGAAAGCGGCCTCGGCTATTTGAGCGATTGGGCGAAAAGGAATTTCAAATCCGTTGCGGCCAAAAATGATTTCTACAAAAAGCTCGGCCGCCAATTGCAGCCGGCGAATGAAAATAAATTGCGCGGTTTGCCATCAGACGTGACACTAGAAAACATTTTTGCCAAAATAAATTAATGACAACGATTCCTGAAAAACAGCGCGCGGTGCAATTGGTCGGACCCGACCAGCTTCGCGTTAATGAATCCAAACCCGTTTTCCAGCCCGGCGCGCATCAGGTGCTTTGCCAGGTCGAAGTTTGCGGCCTTTGCTTCTCCGACCTGAAGCTGCTCAAACAATTTTCCGGCCACGCGCGCAAATCCGAAGTCGTCAGCGGCGTCACGCCCGATGCGCTCGCACAAATGCCGAATTATGTTCCCGGCGAAAAACCGGTTGTTCCCGGACACGAAACCGTCGTGCGCATCGTCAAAGTCGGACCGGAAGTGAAACGCTTCAAAGTTGGCGAACGTTATCTCGTGCAAACCGATTATCGCTGGCTGCCCACGAAAAATTCCAATTCTGCGTTCGGTTACAATTTCGAAGGCGCGCTTCAGGAATTTGTGCTCGTGGACGAGCGCGTCATCACCGCGCCGGACGGCGAATCCATGTTCATCCCCGCGCCGGAAGATTTGTCCGCGTCGGCCATCGCGCTGTGCGAGCCGTGGGCGTGCGTCGAGAATGCCTATGTCGAAAAACAACGCCGCACTTTCAAGCGCGACGGGAAAACCCTCATCGTTGCGGATGGCGAACCGAAGGTGGACGGTGTTGGCAAGGTCACTTACGCAAAACCATCTGCGTTGCCGCCGGAAAAATTTGATGACGTGATTTATTTCGGCGGCGATGCCAGCGTTGCAGAAAAACTTTTTGCGAACGTCGGCGCGAAAGGATTGATCGCAATCGCGCAAGGCGGAAAGAAATTTGGCCGGCCGGTTGTCACGGCGGTTGGCCGCGTTCATTATGGCGGCATCCGCATCGTCGGCACGACGGGCAATAATGTGGCCGACGCGCTGGCCGCAATTCCCGCGACGGCGGAAATTAGTCCGAACGGCAAAATCAGCGTCGTCGGCGCGGCAGGACCGATGGGCACGATGCACGTCATCCGTGATTTGTGCCAGGGCGTCGTCGGCGTGACGGTTTATGCGGGCGTTCGCCATGCCGATGAAAGATTGGCTGCGTTGAAAAAACTCGCCGAACCGCTCGCGCAAAAAAACAAACTCACTTTCAAAGTCTACAATCCGGCGGAAAACAATCCGCCCGCGAAGTTTGATTACATCGTCATCATGGCTCCAGTTCCCGAACTCGTCACGCAAGCCGTTCACGATGCTGCGCCGCGCGCCATCATCAACATTTTTGCCGGCATTCCCGCCGATAAATCCGCCGACATTGATCTGGACACTTACATCGAGAAACAATGTTATTTCATCGGCACGAGCGGCTCGACGCTCGACGACATGAAAGCCGTTTTGAAAAAAGTTGCGTCGCGCCAGCTCGACACGAATCTGTCCGTCGCCGCGATTGCCGGTCTCGACGGCGCGGTGGACGGCATTCGCGCGGTGGAAAAAAATTCCGTGCCCGGCAAAATTATCGTATATCCGTTCGCGAAAGGTTTGAAATTGACCCCGCTCGCGGAAATCGGTAATGGCCTGTCGAGCATCGCGAAATTGCTTGATGATGGTTACTGGAATAAAAACGCCGAAGAGGCGTTGAAAAAAGAATTTGGCGCATAATGAATCTTTCACTTGAAAATAAAATCGCCGTCGTCACTGGCGGCGCGCAGGGACTTGGTCAGGCAATCTGTCTGGCGTTGGCACATGATGGCTGCAACGTCGCCATCGCCGACATGAAAGAAGAAGCGGCGCAGGCAACGGCGGCGGAAATTTCCAAAGCCACCGGACGAAAAGCTTTCGCGATGAAAACGGACGTGACGCAGGAAACGGACGTTGAAAAATTATTTGATCGCACGGTGAAGGAATTTGGCCGCGCGGACATCGTCGTCGCCAACGCGGCGATTTTGATTGCCGAGCCGATTGCCGAGGCGAACGCAGAAAAATGGCGCGCTGTGATGAACGTGAACCTGTTCGGCAACTTTCTGACGATGAAGCACGCCTGCCGCGTGATGAAGCCGCAGAAGCGCGGCGTCATTATCCAGATCAATTCCAAATCCGGCAAAAAAGGCAGCGCGGCGAATTCGGCTTACGCGGCGACGAAATTCGGCGGCATCGGCCTTGTGCAAAGTGTCGCGCTCGAAATGGCGCCGCACGGCATCCGTTGCAACGCGATTTGTCCCGGCAACCTGCTCGACTCGCCGTTGTGGACCGACCCGAACAACGGTTTGTTCGTGCAATATCTCAAGGCCGGCAAAGTTTCCGGCGCAAAAAATATCGAGGACGTGAAGCAATTTTACACGAATCAAGTGCCGATGAAACGCGGCTGCGCTTACGACGACATTTGCAACACGCTGATTTTTCTGGCGAGCGACGCGGCGAATTATCTTACCGGCATTTCGTTGAGCATCACCGGCGGGCAGGAGATGAATTAGTTTCTTATTAGACGGTTGCCGCCGCAGATGGCGCGTCAGGAACTTTTGATATGCCAAGTATTTTATTCAGGACTCGAACAAATTCACTAATGTCCAAATAAAAACTTGGATATGCTTTTGGAAGCGCGGCCAATGAGTCTACAGAAACAAGAACCGTTTGCATTGGCCTGTCCCTGTTGTTTTTTTCAGCTTCAAGATATTTTTCTTGAGCCTCTGCTGCTTGGTTCTGCCGGAAGGTGGTGGTTTGAATAGTTCTATTTTGCAGATTCAATTGTAGTAAGAAAAAATGTCCATCTTTGCTTACCCCCCCCAATCCGGTAGTGACAATTCCAGTCGCCGTTCTTAATCCTTCGAGCAAACTTATTTGAGCCACATATGATTGCAGTTCTTTTCTTGATTCGGCTTCATTTTCAGGAGTGCCGGGCACAAGTGGACGTTTTTCTATCCTCGCAAATTCATTAGATGCCAGTGCAAAAAATCGTTTCCAAGAAACTTCTCCTATATTTGATTTCAATGCTTGGCCGGTAAAAAAATCAACGGTTTCAACGGCAGTTGCCCAAGCGTGTTGAAGTTTTGATCGTATTTGAATTTCGATTTTAAGATCGTTATAAATTGCAAGTTTTTTGGAATCGCTATGGTATTTATAGACCAAATGAATGCTCCTATATTCAGAATCCTTCGGATTTTTAATGTAATCATATTTCCTATGAAATTTTCCGCCACGAAGAGCATTCTTAATCGTAGCTTTTTCGTAAACGGCTGTTAAATCTTCAGCTTGGGAAACTGACCTCAAAACCGCACGACAACCCCCAATATCATGCATTTGAGACAATTTCATGGTCAACCCTTCTTCGTGATTTTTCCGAAGTTTTAATATAATTGCCGGAAGGCGTTTTGTGCGTTGGGCAATCAACGCTCCGGTATCTTGTTTTTTCGCCCGCCCAGAAAGTGTCATTTTTATAGATTGAAGAGGACAGGCATGAATAGCGCGCCAGTTATTTATAATCTTTAGGGCGTTATTAAGCTCATCCATTGGTGCCGCTTGATGAGAAATTAAAATTTCACCAGCGCGATTAATTTCATCGCGGTTAAATTCTGGTTTTATCCAAGACATATACCCAAAAGTGATAAGGTTTTGCCTGTCTTGTGGCAAGAAATCCTACCAATTGAGTTTTCAACTGTAAACTATCAGACATGAGCGATTGTGATTGACTTGAATCATAATTTGATTAAATTCAATCGAAATCAATCATGCTCAATGGCCATGACAAAGATTTGGCGCATCAACGCCACGATAATCTGCGCGAATTGATTCGCGGCAGCGGCGTCATCCGCGTCGAGGAGATTTGCCGTCGGCTGCATGTTTCGCCGGCGACGGTTCGCCGCGATCTGGATGAATTGGAAACGGCAGGGACGATTCGCCGCGTTCACGGCGGCGCGGTCAGCGTCGAAAGCCGGTTGGAAGAGCCGTTGTTTGACGACAAGGCTTCGATTGCTGCAAAAGAAAAGCACGGCATCGCCAAAGCGGCGCTGCAGTTTGTCGAAAACGGCGACACAATTTATTTGGACGGCGGCAGCACGGTTTTGGAATTTGCGCGGCTGTTGCGCGAACGCACGAACATCACGGTCGTGACGAATTCGTTGCGCGCGGCGCATGAGCTGGCCGGACGCGGCCCGCGATTGATTTTGATCGGCGGCGAATTGCGGCGCTTGAGCCAGACGATGGTCGGGCCATTGACGCGATTTGCGTTGCAGGAATTGCACGTGGACAAAGCGTTCATGGGCACGATCGGGCTGACGCTCAAAGAAGGTCTGACGACGACCGACCCGAGCGAGGCGTTCACGAAGGAACTGGTGATGAGCCGGGCGCGGCAGGTGATTCTGCTCGCCGATTCAGGCAAAGCGGGAAAAGTTTCGTTCGCGCGCGCGGGGCGACTCGAAAATGTTCATGTGCTCATCACGGACAAACAATTGGACAAAACCTTTGCAAAAGAATTGACGAAGACCGGAATCAAATTGGTGAAAGCTTAAACTGAAATCATTTCAAATTAAAATTATGGCAACAGCAACATTGGACAAACCAACTAAAACTGAAAAAGCGGCGGAAAGACTTTCGCCGAATTATTTGAGCGACATGCGGCCGAAATTCACGCCATATGAAATTGATTGCGGAAAAATTCCCGCGTATCGCTACAAAGGCAATTTGAAAGAGGAGCTTGCCGCGAAGAAAATCACCAAGGCCGAAGCGGTCAATCTGCTCGAAGACATGCTGATGATTCGCGAGTTGGAGGAAATGATCGTCAAGCTGCGCTCCGGCGCGTATGAGCCGATCCGCGATTTCAATTATCGCGGGCCGACGCACGTCTCGGTCGGGCAGGAAGGCACGGCGGCGGGCGCGTGTTCGGTGTTGCATCTGCGCGACAAAATCACCAGCACGCATCGCGGCCACGGCGAAAGTCTTGCCAAAGGCACGGTCGCTATCCGCGAAATGTCTGACGAACAATTGAAAGGCCGCGTGCCGCATTGCGATTCGAGCAAGCACGATGATTTGCTCGAAGCTGCGCTGGAACAACATGTTTATCGGATGATTTGCGAATTGTTCGGCAAGGAAGACGGTTATTGCAAAGGTCGCGGCGGCTCGATGCACATCGCGGATTTCACGGTCGGACATCTCGGTTCAAACGCGATTGTCGGCGGCGGCACGCCCATCGCCACAGGCGCGGCCATCGGTTTGCGCTATCAACGGAAGGACGCAGTCGTTTGCTGCTTTGCCGGTGACGGCGCATATGCCAATGGCGTTGTTCTCGAATCCATGAATTTTGCGACGCAGATGCAATTCAGTAATCATCTAGCCGAATACAAATTCGGTCTGCCGATGATTTTCCTCATCATCAACAATCACTACGGCATGACGCATCGCACGGACGACGAAGTGATGGGCGTAAGCCGTATCGCGCGCCGCGCCGCCGGTTTTGCCGACAACAATATGCACGCGGAAATCGTCAATGGCATGGACCCGCTCGCCGTTCGCGATGCCGTGACCCGCGCGACGGAAATTTGCCGCGCTGGAAAAGGCCCGGTGCTGCTCGATTGCGACACGTATCGTTATTGGGGCCATTCGTTGAGCGACCCGCGCAACGAATATCGCACGAAGGAAGAAGAAACCTCGTGGAAAGCGATTGACCCGATTGAATCATTTAAGGCGCAGATGTTGGAAGCGAAAGTCGTTTCCGACAAAGAACTTGCCACCGTCGAAGCCGCCGTTCGCGACCGCAACGCCCGCGCCGCCAAACGCGCCGCGACTGCCGCCGATCCGGTTGCCGAGGACGTCATCAAATATATGTATACGGACACAAAGTCCGAAACTGTTCCGGCGGAATTTGCGAAAGTCGAAATCATCCAGCCATTGCCGGAAATCAAGCGCGTCAACGGCGAGATCACTTACAAGGACGCCATTCGCGAAGCGCTCATCGAAGAGATGAAACGCGACAAACGCGTTTTGTTTTACGGCGAAGACGTGGCCGATTACGGCGGCGCGTTCAAGGCGACGAAAGGCTTGCTCGAATCGTTCGGACGCGACCGCGTTTTCAACACGCCGATTTCTGAAGCGTGCATTTGCGGCACGGGCATCGGCCTCGCGATGATCGGTCTGCGGCCGGTGATGGAATTGATGTATTACGATTTCGCGCTGATGTCGTCCGACCAGATCAGCAATCAGGCCGCGAAATGGCATTACATGAGCGGCGCGCAAACCGAAGTGCCGATGGTGTTGCGCGTGTCGGCGGGCGCGGGCAAAGGCTACGGCGGACAACATTCGCAGACGCTCGAATCCATGTTCTGCCACATTCCCGGACTTTACGTCGTTTATCCCGCGACGCCTTACGACGCGAAAGGCATGTTGAAATTCGCAATTCGCGATAACAACCCGATCATGTTCATCGAGTCGCAAGGTTTGTATGGCATGAAAGGCGTCGTGCCGGAAAATGAATATCTCGTCCCGCTCGGCGTCGCGGAGGTGAAACGCGAAGGCTCGGACATCACGTTCGTGACGTGGGGGCCGCTGGTGCACGATTGCTTGAAAGCCGCGGACAAATTGAAAGCGGACAAAGGTGTTTCCGCCGAAGTGATTGATTTGCGTTCGCTCGTGCCGCTCGACATTGAAACCGTTCTGCGCTCGGTGCAAAAAACCGGCCGCTGCGTCGTCGCGAGCCAGGCGATTCACATCGGAAGTTACACTGGCGAAATTGCCTCGACGATTTCGGATGCGATTTTCGATTACCTCGACGCACCGGTCAAACGCGTTGGAGCGAAGAACGGCATAGCACCGCAATCGCACATTCTCGAAGCGGCATTTTTGCCGAACGTCAATGATTTGCTGAAAGCCGCAAATGAAATCCTTTGATTAGCCGCAAAAGAACACAGAGAACACAAAGAAATTATTTTATGAAAACCATAAATGAGTTGTGCGACATCGTGAGGCAGACGGCGTATGACACTCACGTTTATCATGCGAACGGCCATTTGGAAAAAGTTTATGAAAATGCTTTGGCACATCGGCTTCGCAAAGTCGGGCTGGATGTGAAGCAGCAACATCCGCTGAAAGTTTATGACGAAGATGGCACGGAAATCGGCGATTATCTTGCGGACTTGTTGATTGATAATCGCCTCATCGCGGAATTGAAAGCAGCCAAATCAATTGCCGATGAGCACGTCGCGCAGACACTCGGTTATTTGAAAGCATCACGAATTGAACATGGATTGTTGATCAATTTTGGCTCGTATCGTTTTCAAATTCGGAAATTTATATTGAGTCAAGGCGAGGCAAAGGAAGAAAGCTCAAATCGCTTTTCGGGTTTAATGTCTTTTCTCTTTGCGTTCCTTGCGTTCTTTCGCGGCTAAATTATTATGGCTACTCCAATTATTATGCCGAAGTTCGGTCAGATGACCGAAGAAAGCGCCATCGTCGAATGGCTCAAGAAGGAAGGCGACAAAGTTGACAAAGGCGACATCCTTTTCACCGTCGAGACCGACAAATCGGTCATGGAAGTGGAAAGTTTCGAGGCCGGCACGCTGATTAAGATCGTCGTGCCGCCCAAAGTCAATGTGCCGGTGCAAAGCACCGTCGGCTTTCTCGGAAATCCCGGCGAACCGATTCCGCCGGCGGAGCCTGCACCCACCGTTAAAAAAACTGCTCCAGTTGCTGCCGCTGCTGCGCCAACCGTTTCAACACCGAAGCCAATCGCAACGTCAACCGTTGCCGCTCCGGCTACAACGCCAGTTGCTGCAATTCCCCAACTGCCATCTGCAATCTCCAATCTCCCAACATTATTTCGCATCAGTCCGCGCGCGGCTGCGCTCGCGAAAGATTGTGTCATTGATGCTACACGCATTGTAGGCACCGGTCCCGAAGGACGCATCGTGGAAAAAGACGTCCGCAATTATTTGCAACAGCACGGCTACGACAAATTGAAAATTTCTCCCGCCGCCAAACAACGCGCCGCGCAGGAAAAATTGGACATCCTGTCCATCACCGGCACCGGCGGACGCATCGGCATGGCCGACATTGACCGCGCGCTCGCCGAACGTCCGCGCACGATGAGCAAGATGCGCCAGATTATCGCGCAACGGCTCACGCAAAGCGTCGTCACCGCGCCGCATTTCTTCGTCACCGTCGAAGTGGACATGAGCGACCTCGTGAAATTCCGCGCCGAACTGAAAGCCAAAGGCGCGCCGTTCACCGTCACGGATTTCATTTCCGAAGCCGTCGTGCTGACGCTCAAGGAATTTCCCGACGTGAACAGCTCGACCGACGGCAAAACGATCCGCTGGAACAGCAAAGTGCATCTCGGCATCGCCGTTTCGCTCGAACAAGGACTCGTCGTTCCGGTCATCCGCAACGCCGACGACTTGACGCTTGGTGAATTGAATCAACGCACGAAGGAACTTGCCGAAAAAGCGCGCACCGGAAAACTCGCGCCGGACGAAATGACCGGCAGCACCTTCACGATTTCCAACATGGGAATGCTCGACGTGGAAAATTTTACCGCCATCATCAACACTGGCGAAGCGGCGATTCTCGCCGTGTCCAGCACGATGAAAAAAGCCGTCGTGCGCGACGACAAAATTGTCGTCCGCTCGATAATGAAAATTACCTTATCATCCGACCATCGCATCGTTGACGGCGCGATGGCGGCGAAGTTCGCAAATGCGATTAAACAAAAATTGGAAGATTTGGAATTGTGGAAACGACTAACTGCCTGATGCAGGTGATATGATTGAAATTCTGGAACAAATGCCGAATCAATTCTTTCAGTTCGCTGATGACAAAGAAGCGAAGCAGTTGCTCTTTGAATTGGGAATGATTGATAAATTCACACCAAAACCAAATTTCAAACCTTCAACCACCCAAATTCTCACTGAGTCGAATCATCCAACTCATTTTATTGCCGCGATGTATTTCGCTGGGAAAACAAATCCAACTGACAATGGCTATTTGGTCTTTTGCCTTCCCAAGTCTCAATTTTCACCAGAGCAGGCAATGGCTTTTGTGCAGAAAAAAATGGAAGGACAAGGACATCCGGCTGTTTTCAAATTTCTTCCCGGAGATTCTTCTCAAAATTAAATTCAAAACTTAAAACTTTATGGAAACATTTGACATCGTAGTCATCGGCGCGGGACCGGGCGGTTATCCGGCGGCCATTCGCGCGGCGCAACTCGGCGCGAAGGTCGCCATCGTCGAAAAAGAACAACTCGGCGGCACCTGCCTGAACTGGGGCTGCATCCCGACCAAGGCGCTCATCGCCGCAGCGGAGACGTTTGAAAAAATCAAACACGCCGAGGCGCTCGGCATCAGCGTCAAGGACGCGACCGTGAATTACGCGACGATGATCGGCCACAAGGACAAAACCGTCGGCACGTTGCGCAACGGCATCAAGCAATTGCTCGCGGGCAACGGCGTGAAATCGTTCACCGGCGTCGCCAGCTTCGTTGACCGCAACACGATTGAAATTGACGGTGGGGCGAGCGTCCCCGCGAGCCGTCTGACTGCAAAAAAAATCATCATCGCCACCGGTTCAACTTCGGCGATGCCCGGCTTTTTGCCGAAGCACGAGCGCGTCGTGGAAAGCCGCGCGTTTCTCGACATCAAGGAATTGCCGAAGAGCATGATTGTCATGGGCGGCGGATTTATCGGCTGCGAACTCGCGTGCATGGCGGCGATGCTCGGCGTCAAAGTCACCGTCGTCGAATTGGCCGAAGACATTTTGTTGCTGCTCGACGCCGACGTGCGCCGCGAAGTCCGCGCGCACATGGAAAAAAATCTCAGCATCCGCGTGCTCACCGGCAAGGCACTGGAAAAAATCTCTGCGGGTGGCGATGGCGCCACTGCCATTAGCGGCAAATTCGGGGACGAAACACTTACGGCGGATTTATTGCTCTGCGCGGTTGGCCGCAAACCTGTCACCGACGGTTTGAAATTGGAAAATGCCGGATTGAAAACCAGCGAACGCGGTTACATCGAAGCCGACGATTATTGCCGCACGAAGGTCGCAAACATTTTTGCCATCGGCGATGTGACCGGAAAAATCCAGCTCGCGCATTACGCGACGTCGCAGGGAATTGCCGCCGCTGAAAATGCGGCCCGCCCGAAATTGAACAAGCATGAGACGATTGTGCCGAACGTGATTTTCACCGCGCCGGAAGTCGGCACGGCCGGTTTGGGCGAGGACGACGCGAAGAAACAAAATCGCGCGGTCAAAGTCGGGAAATTTCGTTTCAACGGACTGGGCAAAGGCATTGCGACGGCGGAAACCATCGGCTTCGTCAAATGGATTGCCGACGCGACGACGGATCAATTGCTTGGCGCGGCAGCCGTCGGCGCGCACGCGACCGATTTGATTACGGAAGCCGCCGTTGCCATCCGCAACGAACTTACGGCGCACGAACTTGGCCGCACGATCCACGCGCATCCGACGTTCGGCGAAATCTGGATGGAAGCCGCGCACGCCGTCCATGGCGAATGCATCCACGCGCCGCCGAAGCGGAAATAAATTGCAGACAGGTTGAACCGATATTCACCCGCTACTCGTTCATCATCTCTTTTGGATTCGTGGCCATGGTGGATGGCGGGAAATCGGCTGGATTTGATCCCAACTTCGTATTTGGAGTGCTGCCCATTTGCAGTTCAAGCGTGCCGCCGTTGGCGATGTCGGCGTGGCGGAACCAGACTTGATCCAGAGGTTTGCCGTTGAGCCGGATGCTTTGAATGTATTTGTTGCCGCTTGAATTATTCCGGCAAATGATTTTCAGGGTTTTGCCATTGTGAAGCTTGATTGTGATGCGGTCAAAAACCGGACTGCACAAATCATAAATCGGCACGCCGGGCGTGACCGGATAAAATCCCATCATCGAAAACACGACGAAGGAACTCATGCCGCCGCCGTCTTCGTCGCCGGGCATTCCCAAAGTAGTGTCGGTGAACCAGGTGTCGAGCAGCATTCGGACGCGCTTCTGGGTTTTCCACGGCGCGCCAAGATAGTTGTAAATGTAAGGAATGTGCAGGCTCGGTTCGTTGCCCATGGAAAATTGTCCGACGAGAGCGCTGGCGTCGGGAAATTTATACCAGAAGTCATATTTGCTCATGCCCAACTGTTCACGAAAAAGCTGGTCCAGCTTCGCCTCGGCGTTGGTGCGACCGCCCATCAATTCAAACAATCCCTGCAAGTCATGCTGAACGTCCCAGTCGTAGGTGAAGCCGTTGTTCTCGGTGGTATAATCGCGTCCGCCCTGTCCGCCGGAAAATCCCGGTTCGTAGTCGGCAATCCAATTGCCATCGGCGTCCTTCGGCCACGCATGGTCTTTATCCTGACGGAAAACATTTTTGTAATTACCCGCGCGTTTCAGAAAAAATTGGTAATCCGAATCATTTCCCATCGAGCGCGCAATCTGGGCGGTGCACCAGTCGTCATAACTTTGCGCTTCGGTGACGGAGATCGCCTGACGCCGTTCGCGGGGATGAACGCGATCAATGGTTTCCTTTTCGCCGGTTTTGAGCGCGGGCATGTAGCCATGCTCGGCAAAGAAATCGTCCAAAGAAGATTTTGGTCCTCTGCGCCACGGCAGCCATGTCCCTTCAACGGAATTTTTCTTTATGCCCGCG
>DASQOZ010000065.1:0-32898 GCA_035644195.1 Candidatus Methylomirabilota bacterium
CAAAGGCAAAGGCGCGAAGAAACTTTCGGACGAACAAATCGGTTTGATCCGCGCGTGGATTGATCAAGGCGCGAAGTAGTTTTGATTTTTCCGCAGATTGCGCGGATTACGCAGATTAAAACAATCGGCGAAATCTGCGGATTTTTATTTTGCGATGAGCGGCCAGCGTTTTTGTTCGCGCAATTTTTGTTGTTCACGCAATAATTCAATTTTTTCAATCTCCGAAATTTGCAGCTGGCTTGCTTTTTGCGTGAGCGACGCGATCTGCCGGTCCAAAAATTGATTTCGCAATTTCAAAACCACGTCGGCCAGTTGGATTTCGGGATTCGGAATTTTGCGTTCTTCGGCGACGGCTTCGGTGACAAGATTTCGCATTTCGGCGGAATCGCATTCGTCCAAAAACGCCGCGAGATTTTTCCAGGCTTCATTTTTTTGCGCGGACATACGACGTTCTACAATTTCGCGCGCGAGCGGATTTTGAATCCAATTCAAATCCAAATGCAACGCGGCTTGCGGAATCAACTCGTCGTGAAGCAGGAGCAACTTGAGCAAATGAAATTCAAGCGCGGATGGGCGCGGTGATTCAAGCTCACCGGCTTCTTCAAAAGTTCCGGCTTCGCTTTCTGTGCCTGAAATTCTTGTAGAAGGAATTTTTTTGAATTCAACGCGCATTGCCTCCGTCGAAACCCCCAATCGCAGCGCGGTTTTTTGCGCGTAAGCATCAATCAAAACGGCGCTGCCGGTTTTGTGAACGGCTTCGGCCATCGCGCGCAAAATTGAGATGCGGCCTTTATCGCTGTTCGCGTCGTTCTGTTTGCAAAGGCGGTTCAAATAGTAATCGAAAAATCCATCGGCGTTTTGAGCCAGTTCGCGGAATTTTTCGCCGCCAAAACTTTTGATGAAACTGTCCGGGTCGTGCGGTTTGGGCATCACGGCCACACGCACGGCAATTCCTGATGCAAGCAGATGGTCGAGCGAGCGGACGGCGGCGTTTTGTCCGGCTTCGTCTGAATCAAAGCACAAAACGACTTCGTCAACGTAGCGTTTCAAAATGCGCGAATGCTGGTCGGTGAAGGCCGTGCCTTGCGGCGCGACTACGTTTTGCACACCGGCCATGAAGCACGCGATCAAATCCAACTGGCCTTCGCAAATGATGGCGAAACCGGCGTCAAGAATCGCGCGCTTGGATTTGTCGAGACCGAAAAAAACTTTGCTCTTGGTGAAAATCGGCGTTTCGGGCGAGTTGACATACTTGGCGGTTTTTTCGTCGCCGGACAAAATGCGTCCGCTGAAACCAATCACCCTGCCCTGCTCATCGCAAATCGGGAAAATCAAACGTCCGCGAAAACGGTCGTAGTAATTTCCAGTTTCCTCTTTGCGAATAACTAATCCGGCTTTTTCGACGAGCGGCAGTTCGTAATTTTTGCTTTTCGCCCAATTCACCGTGTCGTCCCACAGTTCCGGCGCGGTGCCGATGCGAAATAATTTTATCGCGTCCGCCGAAACGCCGCGTTTCTCCAGATAATCGCGAGCCATTTGTCCCGCAGCTTCGTTCAGCAAACAATTTTGCCAGCGTTGCGCGATTTTTTCGTGAACGTCCAGCAGTTGATCTTTGAAATGGCGAGTTTCCTGCGCGGCAGGATTGTTTTCCAATTCGAGCGGAATTTTTGCGCGCTCGGCCAATCGCCGCACGGCGTCCACGAATCCGATGTTTTCATATTCCTTGACGAAGGTGAAAACGTCGCCGCCTTTATGACAGCCAAAGCAATGAAAAATCTGTTTATGCGGGTTGACGTTGAAGCTCGGCGATTTTTCCTTGTGAAAAGGACAGAGCGCGGTGAAGTTCGCGCCGGCTTTTTTCAGCGGCAGATAGCCGCCGATGATGTCCACGATGTCGCTGGCGGCGCGGATGCGTTCGAGAGTTGCTTGGGAAAAACCGGCCATGCGGATTCAGGGCGAGCCGCAATGCGACCGCTTCATTGGCCACCGACCATGATTTTTGGCTGCGGTTTAGCCGGGAGCGGAGTCGCGGTGTTGTTGATAAGCAACATGCCAAGATTTTCCTTCACAAACGGACCTGTGCAGGAATTCTTAAAAACCTGTTCCTGCACCTGCTGCAACGTCGGAAAATAATCGCCTGAATACATGTCGCCGCCGAGATTCTTTTTCACATACGCTGCGTGGGCCTGAACATCCGCCTCGGTGTAGACCGGAGCATTGAGGAACGCGAGCACGACGATCAAAATGCACGCGGTGCGGATCAGTCCCGACAATATGCCCAGATAATATTCGCCGCCTTTGAATGCACCGCTTTTGCCCAGCCGCTCGCCGAATAACTTCCGCAAGATGCCAAAGATAAGCAAAACCACAAAGGCCAGCGTGATGTATCCGCAAATGTAACTTGTGAGTTTGCCCCAGTGGAAAGTGTTGATATAAAATTGCCCGGCCATCGGATAAAGAAAAGCGCAGACGGAAACAAGTATGAGCCATTGAAACAGCGGCAAGAGTTCCTGCGACATACCATTGCGACGTCCGCGAAAAAGGCCGAACGCCAGCACGCAGAGGACTACAATATCAAACCAACCCCAAGTCATCTGCTTCACCACGGGTTGAACGGCAGCAGCAATCATGGGAACGAGATTAAGGCTTTCAAACCGAAACGCCAATGAAATTTTTCAGGCGAATTAGCTGTAACAGCGGACGTCAGTCCGCTCCAACTCTGAATAATGAGCCGACTCACGTCGGCTACTACAGTTTGAAAAATTAAATGGTTTGCGGAAAACGGCTGGACAAGCCGGTTTTGCAGGCGCAGTCTCAAATTCGTGAAATGCAATGGCCGGAAATTGTCGCTTCAAAGATTGAACATATTGAGACGCGACAGCATCAAACCAAAACTATGAATATCCGAACACTTTTTAGCTTTGTCATGCTATTGGCAACGGTCACAACTCCTGCTTTTGGAGACACGAATCAGCCAGCCGCGTCGGGTTCTGACTGTCTAGCAAAACTTTACTACGGGAATGAAATCGTGCTTACTCAACCAGCAATTCAAACGCTATCTTCAAATGCAGTAGAGTTGTTGAAAAGTTCGAATTTCAATTCCAGCAATCCCGCTTCACGCCCACAACATATGGACATTTCCGATGTTCATGAAGATTACCAAGATGCAATTTCCTGCAAGTATCTGCTCGTTTCATTCAAAGAGTCTCAAAATATAAAAACACTTGGCGGTGAAGTTAGCGTGGAAAAAATCATCGTAGGACTAAATGAAAATTTTGGACGAAACGAACTTTTCACAATTGATGACAAAGGACTCGTGGTCAGCCATGCGAAGTATGATGGCTCAATTCTTCTCAAACTTTTGCAGTCCGTGAAGAAAATTGCCAGCAATTGACTTTTCACCCCTTCTCGATGCACGCATACGCGTTGTGATTGTGGATGCTCTCGAAATTTTCCGCCTCGACTTTATACCAGCCCACCCGCGCGTCCGCGTTCAGCCGCAGCGCCACGTTGCGCACCAGATCCTCCACGAACACCGGATTTTCATATGCGCGCTCCGTCACCGCCTTTTCATCCTGCCGCTTGAGCAACGCGTAAAGCTCCGAACTCGCCGATTTTTCAATCACCGCAATCAAATCTTCAATCCAAACAATTTCATCCGAACGAATCTGCACCGTCACCTCGCCGCGCTGATTATGCGCGCCATATTTGGCAATTGCTTTTGAGCAGGGGCAAAGCGTCGTCACGTTCGCCTTCACCGTCAGGACAAAATCAATTTCTTTTCCGCTCGACGTCGCATCGAAGCGCGCGACGTAATCCATCAAGCTTTCCAGCCGCGACACCGGCGATTTCTTGGACATGAAATATGGAAACTCAATTTCCAGATGCGACGTCGCCGCGTTCAAGTTTTTTTGCATTTCCAGCAAGATGTTAGAAATATTTTCGACGTGAATCACATTGCCGTGCGCGTTGAGCACCTCGACGAAGCGGCTCATGTGCGTGCCTTTGAATTCCTTCGGCAAATCCACGAACATCCCGATCATCGCGACCGTATTTTGAAATTTGCGCGCCTTGTCCTTGACCTGAATTGGAAATCGCAGCCCGCGCACGCCGACCTTGTCAATGCGCAGTTCGCGCGTGTCGCGTTCGCTCTGCTTGTCGTGCAGATGCGCGGCGGAATTTTTCCGCGCGCGCATTGCAACGGCGTTTCGCCTGATTTTTGACATGAAGGAAAATTAACATTCACGGCGGCTTTCGCAAAACAAACTTGCTCAATTCATTTCAAGTCTTAATCTGACGGAAATGGGCAAAGTCCGGCGCGGCGGTTACATTTTTGAATGGTGGATTGGCGACCATTCGCCAAGCCATGTGCATATTTCCGATAGCGACGGCAAATTGCTTGGCCGCGTAGCGCTCGAAACGATGCAGTCACTTGATGATTGGAAACCGCCACGAAAAGTGGTAGATATTATCCGGCAATTGCAAAACGAACAAAGCGAACAAAGATTATGAAAGTCCTGAATCCGCTCAAAGCCCCGTTCGGCAAGGGAAAGGCTTCGCCCATCAAAGACGCAAGCTATCGCCAATGGGAAGATGCTTTTGAGGTCGAGTTTGAAGACGGCCTCGCCTTTCTTGAGCCGCACAAAACCATCCGCGCCGCGAACAAGATTCCTCCAAATGCAATCGTTGAGCGCGTTGAAGTCGAAGAAGAACTGCGCCACGGTTTTTTTGTCCATTACGACAACGGCCAGACCGCCGAGGTCTCTTGGGCTTTCATCCGCGAACTGCCGCCGAAAAAATAAATCGGGTTCATGGGGAAACGATTTTCATTTTGCGGATTCGCCATTCCTGTTTTCGTTTTAATTTCTTCAAACGCGTTTGCCGTCAAAACTTTCCGCGTCGCTGAATACAACGTCGAAAATTATTTGGATACGCCGACCGAATCGCGTCCGCACGTCAAATCCGCCGAGGCAAAAGCAAAAGTCCGCAAAAGCGTCAAGGCCATGAATCCCGACGTGCTCGCGCTCGAAGAAATGGGCACGACCAATGCGCTGATGGAATTGCGCGCGTCGCTCAAGGCTGAAGGCCAAGATTTTCCGTTTTGGGAACACGTCAGCGGCGCGGACACGAACATCCACGTCGCCGTGTTGAGCAAATTTCCAATCGTCGCGCGGCATCCGCACACGAACGACGAATTTCTTTTGGACGGACGCCGTTTTCATGTCAGTCGCGGATTTGCAGAAGTGGAAATCCAGGCCGCGACGAATTTCACTTTCACGCTCATCGCCGCGCATTTGAAATCGCGCCGACCCGTGCCGGAAGCTGACGAAGCAGAATTGCGTTTGCATGAAGCACGCGTTTTGCGCGGCATCGTTGACGAGCGCTTCAAAGCAAATCCGAATGCGAAGCTGATTGTGCTCGGCGATTTCAACGACACGAAAGATTCCAATTCGACGAAGGAAATCATCGGTCGCGGAAAATTCAAGCTCACCGACACGCGCCCCGCCGAGCGCAACGGCATCAACGTGTCCGCTCCACCGCCATATTTCGAACCGCGCAACGTGGCGTGGACCTATTTCTACGGCGCGGACGATACTTATTCGCGCATAGATTACATTTTGTTGAGTCCCGCGATGGCGCGCGATTGGCTGGCGAACGAAACTTACATTCCAACAATTCCAAATTGGGGCGTCGGCTCGGATCATCGGCCAATCGTCGCGACATTTGAAGAAAAGTAATTTGACAGCGCCCGAATTGTTCGCAAAATATAAAACTCTTTCGGTTGCCAGCGTAGCTCAGTTGGTTAGAGCGTGGGACTCATAAGCCCGAGGTCACTGGTTCGACTCCAGTCGCTGGCACCAGTCTTCGCCCACTGCGAAGCAAGGCGGCAAATGTGTCATCCGGCTTCTGAAAGTTTTTCATTCAACGTCCACGCCGCGCTGATGAGCGCAATGTGCGTGAGCGCTTGTGGAAAATTTCCGAGGTGTTCGCCGCACGGGCCCAGTTGCTCGGCAAAAAGTCCAAGATGATTCGCGTAGCCCAGCGCTTTCTCAAAAATGAAGCGCGCCTGTTTCAAATCGTTCCCGCGTGCGAGACATTCCACATACCAGAATGAACACATCGAAAACGTGCCTTCGCGTCCGGTCATGCCGTCTGGCGCTGCTTTTTCCGGGTCATAACGATAGACAAGTGAATCTTCAACCAGTTTTTTTTCGATGGCTTTGAGCGTGGATTTCCAGCGCGGATCAGTCGGGCTGATAAATTTCACGAGCGGCAGGAGCAGTGCTGCGGCATCCACTGTTTCCGCGCCCTGATATTGGACGAATGAATTCAATTTTGAATTCCAAAACGTTTCATAAATATTTTTGTAAATATCGTCGCGAATTTTGTGCCAGCGGACGAGCGGCGCTGGGAATGAGCGCCGCCGCGCGATCTGCATGGCTCGGTCGATCGCCAGCCAGCACATCGCGCGTGAATGCAAAAACGGCCGTGCGACGCCGCGAACTTCCCAAATGCCGTCGTCCGGTTTTTTCCAATTTTTGCAGACCCATTCCACAAGCGTCGTCAGGTTCATCCAAAAATCATAAGAGATTGGCTCGCCATGCTTGTCGTAAATAAAAACCGAGTCGAGCAATTCGCCATAAATGTCCAATTGCAATTGCTTGCTCGCGGCGTTGCCGATGCGCACGGGTTGCGATTTTTTGTAGCCCCCGAATTGTTTCAAAATTTTCTCCGGCAATTCGTGGCCGCCATCGAGGCGATACATCACTTGCAGCGGATGTCCCGATTTCAATTCACGGCAGCGCAATTCCATCCAGCGCATGAACGCCTGCGCTTCCCCCGTGTAACCGAGCCGCATAAGCGCGTAGAGCGTGAACGATGCGTCGCGAATCCATGTGTAACGATAATCCCAATTGCGCTGGCTGCCGATGAGTTCCGGCAACGCAAACGTCGGCGCGGCGACGATCGAACCGTGCGCCTGCGAGGTCAGCAATTTCAACGTGAGCGCGGAGCGATTCACCATTTCGCGCCAGCGTCCGCGATATTTTGAATGCGCGACCCAGCCGAGCCAGTAATTCATCGTCTCCTTGAACGCTTCGGAAACGTAATCGGGATTGCTCGATGGCGATTCCTCATTTGATTTCACTTCTTCCAGAACGAAAAATGCCGTTTGCTCCGCACGCAATTTGAATTCAGCAATCGCCTCGCCATTTACAATTTTTAACGGCACGCTGCTGTGCAATCGCAGCGGCGGTAGATTTTTTTTGTCCGGGACAAAAATGATTTCATCTGTTTTTTTTTGAACCGTGTGGCCGGTTCGCGCGTAATCAAATTTCGGGGCGCAAATCATCCTCACGAGAATTTCGCCGCGAACGACCTTGATGCGACGCACAAGATTATGTTGATGTCCCAAATGTTGCATCGCCATAAAATCGGAAAGTTCAGCGATGCCGTCCGCGCCAAGAAATCGCGTCAGCAAAATGTTTGTGTCGGGAAAATAGCGCTGACGATGTTTGAATTCGCCGGCTGCCGGCGTGATTTGAAAATATCCGCCGCGCTTTTGGTCGAGCAATTTCGCAAAAATCGTGGGCGAATCAAACGCCGGAAAACACATGAAATCAATCGAGCCGTCCATCCCGACCAACGCCGTCGTCGTGAGGTCGCCAACAACGCCGTAATTTTCAATCGGCTGATAATCCGTCTCCATTTTACAAACTACACGACCAATTCGGTGTCTGCAAATGGTGCGCGCGGCGGGGGTCGAACCCACAACCTTCGGCTTCGGAGGCCGACGCTCTATCCAATTGAGCTACGCGCGCAAGACAGAATCAAAATACCGGCGCGAATCCTTTTGCTCAATGGAAATTGCGGGAAAATTTTTTGCGTGAAGCAAAATTTCGGTAGTGGCTCAATTTAACTGCGGCGGTCTATGACCGCCGAAAAACGGCGCTCACAGAGCGCCGCTACAAAATAAAAAAGGGACGGCACAAAGGCCGTCCCGTGATTTGTTCTAATTACAACTAAAAATTATTGCTGCGGCGGAGCGGCCGGTTTGTCACCACCACCAGCGTTATTGTCGCTACCGGCTGGCGGCGGGCGATGTTGGCGCATCGGGGGCTTCGTTAATTTGTCAACTTGCTCCTGCGTCAGAGGAATCGCTTTCAATTGAGCGATAGTGTCTTCTTGGATGGTTTTCACTTTGGCCATTTTATCTTCGCGCGACAGGCTGGTGTCATTGCGCAAGTCCATCATTTTTTGCCGACGCGCATCAAGAATGGTTTTGACCTTGGCTTTTTGATCATCGGTCAGGTTAAGGTTTTTGGCAATCTGGTCTATGTTCGGTCCCGTGTGCGCTTTCATCCCCGGAGCGCCAGCGGGTGGAGTGTTGGTGTCAGCCGCGACGAGCGCAGGGCTTAATGCCAGCAAGCCGCCTATGGCCAATGTTGCAATCAATGTTTTATTCGATTTCATAATCATAAACTATCCTTTTTGCTAATTATTGTTCACCTCCGCGTCAGGTGTTTCGCGGTTGTTTCATTGGACGCAACGGGCCGGGAAAGGTTACACCAACGCGATTTTGACTTTGGTTCCGCATTTATAATGCTTCACTTCGCTAGTGATTTGCGCATCGCCTGCAATTCTTTTCTCCGTTTCGCGTCCACTTTTGGAAAACTCGCTTTCATTCCGTTCAAGGCATCGAGAATGATTTGCGAAATGATCAGCCGCGCGTTTTGCTTGTCGTCGGCGGGAACGGCGAACCACGGCGCGTGCTTCGTGCTCGTCGCAGCAAGGCAATTTTCATAGGCGTTCATGTAATTTTTCCAGAGTTTCCGCTCAGCGATGTCGTCAGGACTGAACTTCCAATTCTTGTCCGGATCGTCAATCCGTGCCAGAAAACGCCGGCGCTGTTCGCCTTTGGACAAATGCAGAAAAAATTTGATGATGCGCGTGCCGTTGCGATGCAAATGTTTTTCCATCTCGTTGATGGAATGATAACGGTGCTCCCAGATTTTTTTATCTTCGAGCAATTCTTCCGGCAGCGTTTCGCCGCGCAAAATTTCAGGATGCACGCGAACGATGAGCACTTCCTCGTAATAGGAGCGGTTAAAAATCCCGATGTGTCCGCGCTCCGGCAGGCATTGCGTCGTGCGCCAGAGAAAATCATGCTCCAATTCCTTCACGCTCGGATGTTTGAAACTGAAAACCTGGCAGCCTTGCGGATTGACGCCAGACAAAACGTGCTTGATCGCGCCATCCTTTCCCGCCGCGTCCATCGCCTGAAAAATCAGCAGCAGTGAATAGCGATTGTGCGCGTAAAAACGATTTTGCAGTTCCCGCAATTCCTCAATATGCCCGCCAAGAATTTTTTTGTAATCGTCTTTTGATTTGTAAAAATTTTTTACCTTCGTCGGCCAGTCGTTGAGCTTGACCTTTTTGCCTTCGCGCACGCGAAATTTATCGGCGTCAATTTTCATTTGGGATGAATTCTCATGCAAAGACGCGAAGACGCAAAGAAATTTTTCTTAAAAACCTTTGCGGGCTTTGCGACTTTGCGTGAGAATCCAGCGCGAATTGCCGAAGTGAAAACTCTGCACAAATATCTCACGCTGCAAGTGCTCGCGTCGCTCGCGCTCACCGTGGCGGTGTTCACGTTCGTGCTGCTGCTCGGCAATGCGCTCAAAGAAATCCTCGAACTGCTTCTAAGTGGACAAGTGCGAATTGGAATTGTGTTGGAAGCGATTGGATTGCTCATCCCATTCGTTTTGGTTTTTGCGCTGCCGATTGGATTCATCACTGCGACGCTGCTGGTTTTTGGCCGTTTCAGCGCGGATCAGGAATTGACCGCCGCACGCGCCAGCGGCGTCAGTTTGCTCTCGCTCGCCGCGCCGATTTTATTGTTGAGCCTTGCGTGCTGCGGCGTCAGCGCGTGGATCAATATGGATTTAGGCCCAAGCTCGCGCGTGGCTTACAAACGTCTGATTGCCGAAGCGCGAAATGATTTGGCGAACGTCCAGTTGCCCGAAGACCGGCTCATTTATGATTTTCCCGGCTACATTTTTCACGTCGGTAAGAATCGAAACGGCAATCTGGAAAACGTGATGGTCTTTTGGATCAAGCAAAACACAACCATTCAAGCGCCCAGCGGAAAAATTGAAATGGACACGACCAACAAAGAAGTCGTCGTGAATTTGTTCGATGCCACATTCATAACACGTATGACCAACGGCGTTCCCGTATTATCGGCAGCCGGAAAATTCCCGATTCGCATTCCGAATTCAACCAATCAAATCTCCAAACCCAGAATCAGCGACATGACCTTTCCGCAATTGCAGGAAGAATTGCGCGAACGCGAACAGCTTCTCACGTTGCTTCCGGCGACGACCAATTCCGCGGCAGAATGGCGCGCGCAAATCAAGGCGACAGAAAAACTCATCCAGCAGGCGCGTTCGCAAATGCACGAGCAGATCGCATTTTCATTCGCCTGTTTCGGATTTGCGCTCGTCGGCATCCCGCTCGGCATCCGCGTGCATCGTCGCGAGACAAATATCGGCGTGGCCATCGCGCTCGTGCTCGTGCTGATTTATTACAGCTTCGTGATCCTGGGAAATTCACTGTCATCGCGACCTGAATTTTTCCCGCATCTGATTTTCTGGCTGCCGAATTTTATTTTTCAAGCCGTCGGCGCAGTTCTGCTTTGGCGCGCGAATAAAGGAATTTGATTTTTACCACCAAGTCACCAAGACACGAAATTTTTCAATTCCAAAATTCTTTGTGTCTTTGTGTCTCGGTGGTTAATTCGTTTTTCGCCGATAAACTTTTCCAATCGCCGCCTGGTCCACCGGCTTCACGATCAATTCATCAATGTTCACGTGCGCCGGGCGCGTCGCAACCCAAACCAAAATTTCCGCAATGTCTTCGGCGGTCAACGGATTTGTGCCTTCGTAAACTTTTTTCGCTTTCGCCGCGTCGCCTTTGAAACGCACGAGTGAAAATTCCGTTTCCGCCAGACCGGGATCAACCGTGCCGACGCGAATACCCGTGCCGAGCAATTCCAATCGCAATGCCCGCGTGATTTGCAACTCACCCGCTTTCGCCGCGCAATAAACCGCACCACCTTCGTAAGCCGCGTGGCCGGCGACCGAACCGATGTTGATGATGCTCGCGCCTGCGTCGTGCGGCATGAGCGGCAGCGCCGCGCGCGTCACGCGCAAAAGTCCGAGCACGTTCGACTGAATCATCGCTTCCCAATCCGCGTCCTTGCCTTCGGCGACTGTTTCCAATCCATGCGCGCCGCCGGCGTTGTTGATCAAAACGTGCAAGTTTTTTCCGCCAATTTTTTCGCGCGCGAACGAAATAAATTTTTCGACGCTTGAAGTTTTTGAAACGTCCAGTTCATGAAAATGCGCTTCGCTTGCGCCGAATTTTTTTGCTTCGTCAGTGACTTTTTTCAGCCGGTCAACCCGTCGTGCGCCGAGCAATAATTTTGCGCCTTCCGCAGCGAATGTCGTTGCCGCCGCCGCGCCAAATCCACTGGATGCGCCGGTGATGAGAACCCATTTTCCTTTCAGTGAGAATTTCATGGTAAGATTTTCCTTTCCAACACAAGCCGCAACTCGCAATGAAATTTGATTCTTGCTGTGCTGCGAGCGAAGGCTGGTGGAGCCTAGGGGATTCGAACCCCTGACCTTCTCATTGCGAACGAGACGCTCTACCAACTGAGCTAAGACCCCAGCCTTGTCCAATGGACGCCAATTCTTTGCCAGAAAATTTCGCTCCACGCAACCGAGAAGTGACTTCGGCTGCGAACTTTCAATTGGCAACCTTCATTTCGCCTGATAATTTCGCGCGCAATGTCCGATGCAACTGTTGAGCCTGCCGCGCCCTCAAAAGCAAAAACTTTTTTTCGCCGCCTCATCACTACGGTGATTCTCTGGACGGTGATCATCGGCGCGCTTTTCTTTGGAAGTGAATTGATTTCACGCGCCGCGTGTATTTTTCTGCTGCTGTTTCTCGCATTGGCCGGACTCACGGAGTTTTACGATCTCGCGGAAATGCGCGGCCTCATTTGCTTCAAATGGTGCGGGCTTTTCGGCGCGGTCTTGTTGATCGTCGGAACGTTTCTGAATCTGACCGGTCATCTTGGAATGTCCGATTCCCCTGCCCGCGTCAACGATTTCGAAACCAGCTTCGTCATTTTGTTCGTGCTCGGCCTGTGCGTGCGCCAATTCGTTTCCAAATCGAACACCGCCGGTATTCTTGCCATTTCCACAACGTTGTTCGGCCTGATGTATGTGCCGTGGCTGCTCAATTTCGTCCAAAAAATTTATTTCTTTCCCGGCGTGGATGGAAAATATTTCCTGCTCTACTTCGTGTTGGTCACAAAATTCAGCGACATGGGCGCGTATGCCATCGGTTCGCTCATCGGCAAACATAAAATGATTCCGCGCATCAGTCCGAATAAAACGTGGGAAGGATTTGCCGGCGCGATTTTTGTTTCAACTGGTGCAAGTTTGGCATTTGTCCATCTTTTTGGCGACCACATGGCCGGAATGAATTGGATTCACGCTGTCATTTTGGGAATCACCTTGAGCGTTACCGCAGTCATCGGCGACTTGATTGAATCACTTTTCAAGCGCGAAGCCGGCGCGAAAGATTCCGGCAATCTGTTTCCCGGCATCGGCGGCATTCTGGATTTGCTCGACAGCCTTTTGTTCAACGCGCCAATCATGTATTTATATTTGCGGCATATTTTGACAAACCCGCATCCGTTGATTTAGCCACGGATGAACACAAATGAATGCAGTAAAAAAATACAAATTTTCTGATTTGCCTTTTTGGATTAAACCATTTTGGCTGATTGGAATCTGCGGTGCTTTCATTGAAATTATTGGCATATTGATTTCGAGGTTCGGAGCTTGGCCGTTAATAACAAAAATTAAACCGTTAAGGCTTTTGGTGGTTTTAACTTTTCCTTTAATATTTATCGGGCTTGCTATAAAAGTTATGGGCACTTTTTTCCGCGCTCCAATCGGCATCTATTTGACTTCGCGCTCAATATAAAGCATGAAAAACGTCGTTCTCCTCGGCAGCACCGGCAGCATCGGCACCAGCACCGTAAAAGTCGCGGATGATTTACCGGATAAAATCCGCCTGCTTGCACTCGGCGCCGGAAATAATTTTGAATTGCTGCTCGAACAAACGCGCAAACATAAACCGGCGGCCATTTCCATTTTTGATCCGGCCAAAGCCAAAGAACTCCAAAACGCGCTCGGCACAGCAACTCAAGTTTTTTCCGGTGAAGAAGGTTTGATAAAACTCGCGACACTTCCGGGCGCGGACATTGTTCTAATTGCAATTGTCGGAACCGCCGGATTGAAACCCGCGCTGGCCGCGATTCGCGCGGGCAAAGACATCGCCGTCGCGTCGAAAGAAATTCTGGTCATGGCTGGCGAAATCGTGATGAGCGAAGCCCGCAAATATGGCGTTCAAGTTCTCGCCGTTGACAGCGAACATTCCGCAATTTTTCAATGCCTCGACGGCAAACCGAGTTCGTCCGTCCGCAAATTGTGGCTGACCGCCAGCGGCGGGCCGTTCCGCGATAAAAATCTTTGGCCAAGAGAAAAATTTTCCGAAATCACTGTCGAACGCGCGCTCAAACATCCGTCGTGGGTCATGGGACGCAAAATCACGATTGATTCGGCGACGCTGTTCAACAAAGGACTTGAAATGATCGAAGCGCGCTGGCTGTTCGACATCGAAATGGCGCGCGTCGCCGTCGTCGTGCATCCGCAAAGCGTCGTTCATTCGATGGTCGAGTTTGTGGACGGCTCCCTCCTCGCGCAATTGTCCACGCCGGACATGTGTCTGCCGATTCAATACGCGCTGACCTATCCCGACCGCGCCGCCAGCGAGCGCGTGCAAACCAATTTTGCCAAACTCGGCCAACTCACATTTGAAGAACCGGACATTGAGCGATTTCCGGCACTTGAACTCGCCCGCCGCGCCGGAGAAATCGGCGGAACACTGCCCGCCGTGTTGAACGCGGCGAACGAAATCGCGGTCGAAGCTTTCGTGAACCGCAAAATCAATTTCCCGCAAATCACCGAAGTTGTTCGCCGCACGATGGACGCGCATAAAGTCATTTCTCACCCGACGCTCGAACAAATTCTCGAAGCTGATTCGTGGGCGCGCAAGGCGGCTACAATTTGAAATGGCGCGCGCGGTTTTCTCCTGCTACATTCAAAACTCATTGAAATGAGCATTTTGCATTACATTTTTATCGCGCTGGAAGTCGTATTGCTGTTCAACCTCCTTATTGGCGTCCACGAACTTGGCCATTTCCTCGCCGCGAAATGGCGCGGCCTACAAGTTGACCGCTTTGCCATCTGGTTCGGTAAACCGATTTGGAAAAAAAAAATCGGCGGCGTCGAATATGCACTCGGCTGGATTCCTGCGGGCGGCTACGTCGCGTTGCCGCAAATGGCGACGATGGAAGCCATCGAAGGCAAAAGTGATACGCCCGTCGAACAATTGCCGAACGTTTCCGCATTGGACAAAATCATCGTCGCATTCGCCGGCCCGTTGTTCAGTTTTTCGCTCGCAGTATTTTTTGCATTTATCGTTTGGCAGGTCGGCAAGCCGAGTATGCAAGCCGACAGCACAACGACCATCGGCTGGGTTGACCCGGCCGGCCCCGCGTGGAAAGCCGGGTTGCGTCCGGGCGACACGATTCTCACGATTGACAATCATCTGGTAAAACATTTTTCGCCGACGTCGCAGGACAGCGTGACGTGGCGCATCATATCGAGCGAAGGCACGAACATCGTCATCCAATATCTCCGGGATGGACAAGAACAGACGGCGATAGCAACGCCGTATCATCGTGCAACAAAATGGTATGAGCGCAAAGCTTTGAGGCAGATTCTCATCGCGCCCGCTTCAAAATCCGTTGTTTATGCCGTCGCAAGCAATAGTCCTGCCGCCTTGGCCGGACTGACGAACGGTGATGAAGTTGTCGCGGTGAACGGAAATAAAATTTTCAGCCCGCTCGCTATTTTTTCCGCTGAAAACGAAATGAGCAACGGGCCGGTGAAACCGCTCACGCTGACAGTCCGCCACGGCAATGAAGAATTCGACAAAACATTGCTCGCAGAAAAACCGGTTCAACCGACGAACAGTGTTCCGATGCTCGGCATTTTAGCCTGGGAAGAAGACACAAATGTTTTGCTCGTTCATCCCAGTCCGCTCGAGCAGATCAAATCGAGCGTGGGACAAATTTTTGCGACGATTCGGACAATCACCTCGCCCAAAAGCGAAGTCGGCGTCCAACAACTCGGCGGAGCAGTGATGATTGCGCGCGTCTATTACAATTTGTTTCAAAGCGAAGACGGCTGGCGGCAAGTGCTTTGGTTCAGCGTCATTTTGAACGTCAATCTTGCGCTGCTCAACCTGCTTCCGCTCCCCGTGCTCGACGGCGGACATATTTTACTGTCGCTGCTCGAAGCCATCCGTCGCCGTCCGGTAAGCGCCAGAATTTTGAACAGCATTCAAACCGGTTTTGCCGCGCTCATCATCGGCTTCATGCTTTACATCGCGTTTTTTGACACGAGCGATTGGGTGCGCAGCGCGCATGCCGACCGCGAGCAACAAATCATTTTCGCGCCGCACAAATAAATCGTAGCGGCGACTCGGCAGAGCGCCGCAAACTTTGAAAGGTAAATGCGGCTTTCTGCCGAAAGCCGCTACGATTTCAATACAATTCCAAACTTGCAACTTTTAACCTGAAACTTGAAACTGTGACTGTGCGCTACTGCGAATCTCCATTTTTTTATCACCGTCGGAAATCGCGCGAAATTGTCGTTGGCGATCCGAATCACGGCGGCTTCGTGATGGGCGGCGACCATCCCGTCGTGAAACAATCCATGCTGACGTGCGACACGATGGATACCGCATTGTCCGTAAAACAAACTTTGGAACTCGTCGCCGTCGGTTGCCAGCTTGTCCGCATCACCGCGCCAACCGTGAAGGACGCGGCCAATCTCCAGAACATCGTTGCCGAACTCCGCCAGCTGGGCTGCAACGTGCCGATTGTCGCCGACATCCATTTCAAGCCCGACGCCGCGATGGAAGCTGTGAAATGGGTCGAAGTCGTCCGCGTGAATCCCGGCAACTACGCTGACTCAAAAAAATTTGCCACGAAGGAATACACCGATGAGCAATATGCCGCCGAATTAAAACGCATCGAGGAAAAATTTACGCCGCTTGTCCTCGAAGCGAAAAAATTGAAGCGCGCGTTGCGCATCGGCACAAATCACGGTTCATTGAGCGATCGCATCATGAATCGCTACGGCGACACGCCGCTTGGAATGGTTGAGAGTGCGCTCGAATTTGCCCGCATTTGCCGCAAGAACGATTTTCACAATTTCAAATTCTCGATGAAGTCGTCCAATCCGAAAGTGATGATTGAATGTTATCGCCTGCTCGTTGCGCGACTTGAACAGGAAGGCGCGGATTGGAATTATCCCATCCACCTCGGTGTCACCGAAGCCGGTGAAGGCGAGGACGGTAGAATCAAAAGTGCAATTGGAATTGGTTCACTCTTGTGCGATGGACTAGGCGACACCATCCGTGTTTCACTCACGGAAGATTCTCCGCGCGAAATCGAGGTTTGCACCGACTTGCTCGCGCAGATTCCAATTCTCTCAAATTCAAAAGTCCAAATCACGGATAAAGAATTTCCGTTCGACCCATTCCATTTTGAAAAACGCGAAACGCCGGAAATTGAACTAAACGAAAATACAAAATGTGGCGGCGAACAATTGATTCGCGTCGTGGTCACGCGCGCGACGTGGGAAAAAGTCGCGCCGAAGATTCGTCCGAAAGATGACGTGAAACCGGAAGCGATTTACGAAGATTTGAACGTCGCCGAGATTGATCCGACGCAGGATTTTGAGATCAATTGCGAGACGCAGCTTGTCACCGTGAAAGACGGCGTGAATCTTCCCGCTATCACTGCCTTTCGTTTGCTCGCGGCAAAATTAAAGAAACTTGGCCGGAACAATCCGATTCTCCTCAAAGATTGCATCAATTTCAGTGACGCTCCCCTCACCCCATCGGATGGGGAGAGGGTGGCGAAGCCTGGTGAGGGGTTTCCGCTTGAACCGAAAATTGCTTTGCTTCGCGCCTCCGTCGTCATCGGTTCATTGCTTGCGGATGGAATCGGCGATGCGATTCTCGTTCGTGGCGAAGCGGGTGCAGGAATGTCGCTGCGGTTGGCTTACAATATTTTGCAAGCGGCGGGTTGCCGCAGTTTCAAGACGGATTACGTCGCGTGTCCGAGTTGCGGGCGCACGTTGTTCAATCTCCAGACCGTCACCGCGCGCATCAAGGCGCGCACGGAGCATCTCAAGGGCGTGAAGATCGCCATCATGGGCTGCATCGTGAACGGGCCGGGCGAAATGGCGGACGCGGATTTCGGTTACGTCGGCGGCGCGCCGAACAAGATCAATCTTTACGTCGGCAAGACACCAATTAAATTCAACATTCCCGAAGCCGAAGCCGTGGAACGTCTCGTGGATTTGATTCGCGAGCACAACAAATGGGTTGAGCCGGAGATGTGTGAAGCAGCTAAATAATATGGAAAACAATCCAGTTCCATTGGAGGAATTTATTCAGGGCGCCATCACTCAAATCATACGTGCGATTTCAAAGTCACGCGAAGAAGTTAAAAACTTGGGTGGAGAAATAAATCCTCGTCCGTATGGAGAGAATAAGGAATTGGCTGCGGCAGGAATAGCTCGAGCTGTTGGCGGTGGTTCGATGTCATACATAGAATTTGATATTGCAGTAACAGCGACAAGAGGCCAAAGCAGAGAATCCGGCATCGGAGTTCTGCTTGCCGCCGTCGGAGCGGGTGTTAAGGAAAAGAACGAGCGGGGGAACGAAACCGTTTCTCGGATTTCATTTCGTGTGCCGGTAAACTTTCCGTAACCGTGGAACAACCTGTTAACTACAAACTGGTATATCGGCGTTTTGCTAGGCGGATGATTTATGAGGTAGCTTTTTTTGTTGCTTCGGATGGGAAGTTGCATTTGTCGAACGGGGATGTATTTGCCAGAGGACTTGAGAGTTCTACAGACCAGCCGAAGGACGGAAATTTATCCAGCTTTCTGTTTCATGGGTGGCCGAATCCGGCACAAGGCGGACAAGAAATAAAAGGACCAAAAGGCGAGATTTGGAAACGAATCTTCATTGACGATTTTGTGCTCAAGGTTGTCAAATCTTGGGAATGTGCTTTTACCCAAAAGGCAGAAAGATATTTACACAGACATTTCAAAGATTATCGGCAAAAAGGTGAATGGTTTCGATTGCCGCGTGAGCAGGTTGAGATTTTGTTAAATATTCCGAACTTGGATGGGTTCATTTCAGATAACAAAAAATGACACCCACCACCAGCGCGTCTTCAGCTCCGTCAGGAGCGGAATCTTTGTAGCCGGACGATTTCATTAAAATCTCAAGCTCCGTAGGAGCGTCATATTTCGTTCTTGTCCGATGATGTCGCTCCTAACGGAGCTTTGGAAATTCTTGAATTTCATTTCTACAAAGATTTCGCGCCTGACGGCGCTCGATTACATTCAGAAATTCGGCTTCAAAATAAAAACGGCGCGAACTTTCGTCCGCGCCGTTTCGTAATTCCTCCTGACCTCGGCAATTATTTTTTGCCTTTTTTGCCGCCGTTTTTCGGCACGGTATTGATGGTTTGCAAAATGCGACCGGCAATTTTGTAAGGGTCGCCTTGCGAATTCGGACGGCGATCTTCCAAGTAGCCGCGGTAGCCGTCGGGAATGAAGCTTTGCGGCAGGCGGACGGATGCGCCGCGGTTGCCGACGCCGTAATTGAATTTATCAATGGATTGCGTTTCATGCAGGCCGGTGAGGCGCAGATGATTGTCCGGTCCGTAAACGGCGATGTGCTCGTTCTTGTATTTGTCGAACGCGCCCATGAGGTTCTCGAAGTATTCTTTGCCGCCGACTTCGCGCAGATGTTCGGTGGAGAAGTTCGTGTGCATTCCGGAACCGTTCCAGTCAACGTCCTTGCCGAGCGGTTTGCAATGCCAGTTGATGTCCACGCCGTATTTTTCGCAGAGGCGCATCAGAAGGTAGCGCGCGACCCAGACCTGATCGGCGGCGTTCTTGGAGCCTTTGCCGAAGATTTGAAATTCCCACTGGCCTTTGGCGACCTCGGAATTGATGCCTTCGTGGTTGATGCCGGCGTCGAGGCAGAGCTGGAGATGCGTGTCCACAATTTCGCGCGCGATGCAGCCGACGTTCTTGTAGCCGACGGCGGTGTAGTATTCACCTTGCGGCGGGGGAAAGCCGCCACCAGCCGGGAAACCGAGCGGTGCGCCGTTTTTGTAGAGAAAATATTCCTGTTCAAAACCGAACCATGCGCCCGGGTCATCGGGAATCGTCGCGCGGGCGTTGCTCGGATGCGGCGTTTTCTTGTCGGGCATGAAAACTTCGCACATGACAATCGCGCCGTTAATCTTGGTGGTGTCGGGATAAACGGCGACGGGTTTAAGGAAGCAATCGGACGTTTTGCCTTCCGCCTGGCGCGTGGAGCTGCCATCGAAGTTCCACCAGGGAAGCTCTTCGAGCTTGGGAAATTTTGAAAATTCCTTGAGGGTGGTTTTGCCGCGGATGTTTGCAACGGGTTCGTAACCGTCGAGCCAGAGGTATTCTAATTTATATTTTGCCATGTGCGTTGGTTGTTGTTGTTTGGTGAAAACAAAGCGTCCGTCAACTTTTCAGTTGAGCCTGTGACGCGCGTGTTTTAGCAGGGCGAATGCCATGCCGCAAGAATTTTGCGCCGCAGAAATGGACAAATACGTTTCAACCGCATGAAACAAAGGTTTTCTGCATCAGCAACTTATTCACAGGTTGAAAATCAAACGGAAACCGCTGTTGAAATTTAATCGCGCTGCGCAAAATGTTTCTGAAACGCGAACCATAATTGGAAGTAGGAGACGACGTAAGGAGTCTCTAAATCATAAAAGTCGAAAGACATTTGAGACTCGTTACCTCGTCTCCTACAATGATACGAAATGTTAAAAGTAAAAGACACACTCCGCGCGACGGTGCATTTGAGTTTCGACGGGCGCGTGTTCAAAACGTATCATGGCCCGAACGCGCGTGAACGATTTGAAAATGAAACCCGCGTGCTGCGCCATCTTGAAGCGCGCGAATGTAATTTCGTTCCGCGATTGCTCGAAGCGGATCCTCACAAACTTCGCATCGTCACGACCAATTGTGGTGGACGCGTGGAACACATTGACGAAAAACGCGCAAAAGAATTATTCGCTGAACTGGAAAAATTTGGCGTGCGCCATGACGATGCCGATCCGCGCAATATCACTTACCGTTTTTCCGACGGACGCTTTTATTTGATTGATTTTGAATTTGCGACCATTCTTTCCGAAAGCAAATCCTCGTCATCCTCTTCCTCGTCCTCATAAATCGAAATTGAGGATGAGAAGAACGATGAGAATGAGAATGAAATCTACACGCAAAAAACTGCCGTCGCTGAAATGGTTTGGCTGGACGGACACGGGCAAGGTCCGCAAGAACAACGAAGATTCGTTTCTCGGCCTGCAATTCGACGCGCGCGAAGTTCATCGGCTCGGAAAATTCGGCGAGGCTTCGACGGAAACAATGGATTTCACTTTTGCCGTAAGCGACGGCATGGGTGGCGCGAAAGCGGGAGAATTTGCCAGCCGCATCGCAGTCGAAAAAATCACGACGCTGCTGCCGCGCGCGTTCAAGCATTCGGCGATTGGATTGCAGCCGGGATTTTCCGATGTGCTTGCGGAACTGTTTTCACAGATCCATCGCGCGCTGGTTTTCGTCGGCGGCAGTTACGAAGAGACGGAAGGAATGCAGGCGACGTTGAGCCTTTGCTGGTTCACGCCAAACTGGATGTATTTCGGCCACATCGGCGACAGCCGGATTTATCATTTGCCGAAACAAAAAAAGGAAATCAAACAATTGACGCACGACGATACGCACGTCGGCTGGTTGCGTCGCGAGGGAAAAATCAGCGAACGCGAATTGCGCGTTCATCCGGGTCGCAGCGCACTGCAACGCGCGCTGGGTGGTGGCAATCAATTCGTTGAGCCGCAAGCCGGCGCGGTTGCGTGGGAACGCGGCGACATTTTTCTGCTTTGCACGGACGGATTAGTTGATGGACTCTACGACGATCAACTTGTCGGACTGTTGCGCGATAAACTCGACAATCCGGCGCAGGAATTGGTTGAAACGTCGGTAAAAAATTCCGGGCGCGACAATACGACGGCATTGGTGATTCAAGTTGTTTGAACTTCGTAGCGGCGCGTCGGAAGACCGCCGCATTTCTTTCGACATAAGAATAATCCGGCTTTCTGCCGAAAGCCGCTACGCTCTTAAAAACAAAAACGGCGTGCGACCCTGTGTCGCACGCCGTCTCGGTTCCCCCCACTTGCTTTAAGTTTAGCCGTGATAGCCTTCTTCGCCGTGTTCTGCCACGTCGAGACCGGCGATTTCAACTTCCTCGCTCGGACGCAATCCGACGAGCATCTTGGTGATGTAGGCAAGGATGATGGTGCCGGGGATGACCAGCGCCAAAGTCACGCCAACCGCCTTGAGTTGTTCCCACACGAGCGGTTGGAACAACGAGTCGGTGACATAAGCTTTGAGGTTCACTGCGAGGTTTGCATTCACTGCATTGCGCGCGAGCATACCGGTCATGATTGCACCCAATGTTCCGCCGATGGCGTGAACGCCGAAGGTGTCGAGTGCGTCGTCATAGCCAAGCCAGCCTTTGACTTTATTGCACATGAACCAGCAAACGATCGCAACAGCGACGCCGATATAAATCGCGCCTTGCGGCGTGACGTAACCGCAAGCGGGCGTAATTGCCACGAGACCGGCCACTGCGCCGGAGCAGAAGCCCAGCACTGTCGGCTTGCCTTTGATGAGCCAATCGCACATCGGCCACACAAACGAGGCAACCGCTGTCGCAATGGTCGTGGTAGTAAAGGCGTTGGCAGCAATCACGTCAGCGGCGACTGCGCTGCCGGAGTTAAATCCATACCAGCCAACCCAGAGCATCCCGGTGCCGATATAAGTCATCACGAGACTGTGCGGCGTAAAGTTTGCCTTGAGACGCTTGCCGAGAATCAAGCACAGGACAAGGCCGGTGTAACCCGAGGTCATATGCACCACCGTGCCACCTGCGAAGTCCATTGCCTTTATCTTTGCACCGGCGTTCCACACACCGTTCATGCAACCGTTAATGCCCCAAACCATGTGACCTTGCGTGAAATAAACCACGACCATCCACAATGTGATGAAGACGAATATGGCCTTGAATTTCATGCGTTCCGCGATGGAGCCAACGATGAGCGCCGGAGTGATGATGGCGAACATCAATTGGAACATGGCAAACACATTTTCTGAAACCCAGTAGGAATAATTTGAGTTCGGAGCCGAAGTGACAGGCTTGAGCATCCAGTCAATCGTCGGGCTGCCAACGATGCCTGAAATCACGTCTTCTTTAGCTGGATTATTTGTGCCGCCGAAGATCATGCCGTAGCCGATATACACCCAAAGGATGGTCACAAGGCCGGTGATCAGGAAGCATTGCGCGAGAACGGAGAGCACATTCTTCTTGCGAACGAGACCGCCATAGAACAGCGCGAGACCGGGCAACGTCATGAACAACACGAGCGCCGTGCTGGTGAGCAACCATGCGTTGTGGCCGGGACCGGGATTGCCGATGATTGGATTCGCAAATGCAACTGTGCCATTCGTGTCTTTCAAAGGCGCAGTCGGATCGGTGTTTGCGATATACGCTTCAAGCGTCATGATGCGTTGTTCAAGCGTTGCTGATGGCAACGGCGGTGGCGTGGCCGGAGCCGCGTTAGTTGTCGCGGCGGCAGGAGCATTGGTATCTTCCGCGCGTGCCGACATCGAGACGAAGGCAGCGGTTGCAATCAAAGCGAGAGTTAAAAGAATTCGTTTCATAATTTTGATTTGAATGAGGTTCAAGTTGGGTTGATGGCTTAAACGGCTGATTCGCCTTTCTCCTCGGTGCGGATGCGCACGGCGGTTTCGACGGTGGAAACAAAAACTTTTCCGTCACCGATTTTGCCCGTCTTGGCGGATTTGACGATTGCCGCGACCGCCGCGTCGGTCTGCGTGTCGGCGACGACGAGTTCGAGTTTTATCTTCGGCAGGAAGTCCACGGTGTATTCGCTGCCGCGATAGATTTCGGTGTGGCCCTTCTGACGGCCAAACCCCTTGACTTCAGTGACGGTCATGCCTTCGATGCCGATTTCGCTCAAGGCGTCCTTCACTTCTTCCAGTTTGAATGGTTTGATGATCGCTTCAATTTTCTTCATAGGTTTAATTGTAATTTGTGCCGCGCATTGGCCTGTCAATCCGCGATGCGGACGGCTTAAGCAATGCCAATGCCAACAAATAAATATTCGTCCAGAACGGTAAAAATCGTCTTTGTTTACAAGGTTCAAATGTGACAAGAAAAGTTCTTCACAATTTTAATCAACCGCGCTTTCTGTTTCCTTTTGCGCACGAGAAGAAATTTTAACCAGCAAAGGAAATTTTGTGAATAAACCGGAAATATCCGGTGAAAAAGAAATGGTCGGAGCGACAGGATTTGAACCTGCGGCGTCTTGGTCCCAAACCAAGTGCTCTACCAGGCTGAGCTACGCTCCGATTACTCGAATTATGAATGATGAATGATGAAAGTCAATCGAAGCTCACAAATTTTCATCCCTCATAATTCAACCTTCAACCTTTTGTGATTGGACGCTCCACGCATTCCTGCTAGAATGTTGTCGTCATGTCAACTGAAGCGCCCGCCGCCCAAAAGAAAATCAACCTTCGCCGTCCCGACATCATGGAAGCGGTGCAGGCTCAAGTGCTGTCGCATTATCGCAGCGAACTCGTCGAAAGCATTCGCGCCAACGGCGGCGTGCTTTCGTCCGGCGATCTCACCGTAAAGCTCGCGAAGGAATTCGGATTTTGTTACGGCGTTGAGCGCGCGATTGATCTGGCCTACGCCGCCAAAAAATATTTTTCCGAAGTCTCGCCGCACACGCCGATTTATCTGCTTGGCGAAATCATCCACAATCCCGAAGTCAACGACCAGATTGACAAGATGGGCATCAAAATCATTTCACCCAAGCCGACGGACGAAGAATTATCACAATTGCAATCCGGCGATGCGGTAATTATTCCAGCATTTGGAACGGAAGTCGGCACGCGAAAAAAAATCGAAGCCAAAGGCTGCATCCTCGTGGACACCACTTGCGGCGACGTGATGAGCGTTTGGAAACGCGTGCGCCAATACTCGAAAGAAAGCGTCACGAGCATCATCCACGGCAAAGCCAAGCACGAGGAAACGAAGGCCACGACTTCGCAAGCGCGCGCTTACGGCAGCGGCCATTATCTCGTCGTCTTCAATCTCGCGGAAACTGATTACGTTTGTAATTACATCTTGAGCGGTGGCAACAAGCACGAGTTTTTGGAAAAATTCAAAGGCGCGCATTCGGACGGTTTCGATCCCGACTTGCATTTGCAGGCCGTCGGCGTCGCCAATCAAACCACGATGCTTCGCGGCGAAACGGAAGAAGTTCAACGCCGTTTCAAAAATGCGATGATCAAAAAACACGGTGACGCTGCGATTGAAAAGCATTTCCGTTTCTTCGACACGATTTGCGGCGCAACGCAAGACCGGCAGGATGCGCTGGAAAAACTTTTGCTCCAGCCGATGAACCTGCTCATCGTCGTCGGCGGCTACAATTCGTCCAACACGTCGCATCTCGCGGAAATGGGCGAAGCAAAATTGCCGACGTATTTCATTAAGAACGCCGCGAAGATGGAGTCCGACAAACTTATCGTCCACTACGACCAGCACAAAAAACAGGAAGTCGAAACCCCCGATTGGCTGCCGTCCGGAAAAATCACCGTCGGCGTCACCGCCGGCGCGAGCTGCCCGAACAATTTGATTGAAGACACGATTCGCCGCCTGTTCGAGTTGCGCGGCATTTCCGTCCAGGAATTGCTGGCGAATTAAAGATTATTTTCATGCCGCGCACGCGACAAGAACTCGAACAAATCGAACGCCAGATTCTCGCACCCTACGCGCAGTTCAGCGGCGATACTCGCGGACGCGAATTTCCCGAACCGCCGCCCGAATGGCGCACCCAATATCAGCGCGACCGCGACCGCGTCATCCATTCACGCGCCTTTCGCCGGCTCGAATACAAGACGCAAGTTTTTCTCAATGGCAGCGGCGACCACCTGCGCACGCGGCTCACGCACACGATTGAAGTCGCCGCCATTTCGCGCAACATCGCCAGCGCGCTGAAATTAAATTCTGACCTCGCCGAAACCATCGCCCTCGCGCACGACCTCGGCCATTCGCCGTTCGGCCACAAAGGCGAAACCGTTCTCGCGCGCCTGATGCGCGGCCACGGCGGCTTCGAGCACAACCAGCACAGCCTGCGAATTGTCGAGCAACTTGAGCAAAAATATCCAAATTTTTCCGGCCTGAATTTGTCGTGGGAAGTCCGTGAAGGCTTGGCCAAACATCAAACATCCTACGACCATCCCGGCCGGCGCAAAGGTTTCGACGCAAAAAATTCCTCGCTCGAGGCGCAGGTCGCCAATCTCGCCGACGAAATCACCTATTACAGCCACGATTTGGACGACGGCCTCGACTCTGGATTGATCTCGGAAAAAAATCTGGTTCGCAACGTCCGCGTTTTTGCCCAAGCCGCGCGGCTCGTGAAAAAGGAATTCGGCAATTTGCCCGATGAATCGCGCCGCTACTTCATCATCCGCACGATCATTGATTTGCAAATCCGCGACGTCGTCGAAAACAGCGAGCGCTCCATCCAAGCCGCGAAAGTCAATTCAGCGGACGAAGTTCGCCGCTTTCCAAAGGCGCTGATCCAACACGGTTCAGAACGGCGCGGATTGAATCTCGAACTGCGCGATTACCTTTACAAAAATTTATATTACAATCCTGTCGTCCATCAGCCGAACCTGCGCGCGGTGAAAATGCTCGAGCAGCTTTTCCATTATTTTTTGAAGCACCCGGAGGAAATTGGTGAAAGCTCCAAGAAGCGTTTGAAAAAAATCGGCCTGCACCGCGCCGTGTGCGATTACATCGCCGGCATGACCGACCGCTACGTCATGCTCGAACACCGGCGCATTTTCGGAAAATCATTTTCGTAGGAGACGACGTAAGGAGTCTCTGATTTTAATTGAGTCTCGTCACCTCGACTCCTACAAATCAAGTTTTGCAAGAATTTCCTCCGAAGAAATTTCCGTGAGCAATTGCGAAACCGTTTTCCCCTGCCCGGGCAAAATCAATTCCGGCGCGATTTCGCTCAACGGCTGCAAAACAAATTTTCGCGAATGCGCGCGCGGATGCGGCAAAATCAATTCCGGCGAATTGCGGATTTCATTTCCGAACGCAATCAAATCCAAATCCAGCGGGCGTGGTTCGTTCAGGATTTTTTTTGGCGTGCGGCCGAATTCATTTTCCAACTCGCACAATTTTACCAGCAGCGATTCCGGCATTTCATCTTCCAGCGGAACGAGCGCAATGACTGCGTTGACAAATTTCGGCGAATCCGCCGGGCAATTCACCGGCGAAGTTTCCCAAAGCGAAGATTTAAGAATTGGTTCGGCGGAAAATTGTTGCAATCGCGCCATCGCGTCCAAAATGATTTTCTGCGAATCGCCGAGATTTGAACCCAATGCGATAATGACAAGTCGAGAATTCATTGCCGCTCAAACCATTTTAGTTCATTTGGCAATTCGTCTGCCGCATATTCAATGTGTAAAACGCGCCGATGTGATGGATTTTTTGCCGGTGAGCCTGCAATTGCCGCGACGCTTGCAATTTTTAACAAATTTCTGACACCACCAATTTTATTTTTAACGACGCTTTGCTGACTGTCGAATTGTTTGGAAAGATCAAACGCGAGCGAATCGCATTGTTCTTTGGAAATTACACTTGAAAAAATTTGAAAGCCTTCTTTGGCAAATTCTGAATTCTGAATTCTGGATTCTGAATTCATTTCAAACCAAGCACGTCCTGCATGTCGTAAAGGCCGGGCTTTTGTTTCGCGACCCAAATGGCCGCGCGCAACGCGCCATTCGCAAATGTGTCGCGGCTCGACGCTTTGTGCGTGAGTTCAAGCCGTTCGCCGCTGTTCGCGAAAACGACGGTGTGATCGCCCACGACATCGCCGCCGCGAAGCGAATGAATCCCGATTTCGCCTGGAGCGCGTTCGCCGATGCCCATACGTCCATGCCGCGCGATTTTATCGAGCGATTGTTTGCGTGCTGACGCGAGAATTTCCGCGAGCGTTTTGGCCGTGCCGCTCGGCGCGTCTTTTTTCATGCGATGATGCATCTCGATGATTTCCAGATCTAAATCCGGCCCAAGAATTTCCGCCGCTTTGCGCGTGAGCCAAAACAGCGTGTTCACACCCGTGGAAAAATTGGATGTCCAGACGATGGGAAGTTTCGTTTTGAATTTCAAAATCTCCGCGTGTTCGTTTTTGGAATGGCCGGTCGTGCCGATGACGATGGCTTTTTTATGACGAGCGCAAAGTCCGGCGATGTCCGCCGTCGCCGTGTGCGCGCTGAAATCAATCAGCACATCGCATTGCGCAACAACGGCGGGCAAATCGTCGCCTTTGTCAACTTGCGCGACGATTTCGATGTCGCGAAAGTTTTTTGCGCACGAGACGAGCGCCTGTCCCATGCGGCCTTTCGCGCCGGTGATGATTACCCGCGTCATAAAGTTATTCCAGAACGCCGCAGCGTTTCATCGTCGTGCGGAGCGCATCCCAATTTTTCGGGTTCATCGGCACGAGCGGCAGGCGATATTCTTCCTCGATGATTTTCATCATCGCTAGCGCGGCTTTCACCGGCGTCGGATTTGTCTCGATGAACAAATCCTTGAACAGCGGGTAAAATTTTCCATGCAGCCGAATCGCCGCTGCGGATTTGCCGGTCGAAAATAATTTCACCATCTGCGAAACCTCTTTGGGAATCACATTGGACGCGACGCTGATGACGCCGTTTGCGCCGACGGCCATGAACGGCAGCGTCAGCGAATCGTCGCCGGACATAATCGTAAATTTCGGGCCGAGCGCGGCGCGCAATTGCGACACGCGGTCGCAGCTTCCGCCCGCTTCTTTGATGCCAACGATGTTTTTGCAATCCGTCGCGAGGCGTTTCGCGGTTTCAATTCCAATCTCAATTCCGCAGCGTCCCGGAATGCTGTAAAGCACGATGGGCAGTTTCGTCGCGCGCGCGATGGCTTTGAAATGCTGATACAAACCTTCCTGCGTCGGCTTGTTGTAATATGGCGCGACTTGCAGCGAGCCGTCCGCGCCGACTTTCTCGGCTTCCTGCGTCAGTTTGATCGCCTCGCTCGTCGCATTCGCGCCCGTTCCGGCAAGCACTTTGATTTTGCCCGCCGCAAATTTCACGGAGAGTTCGATGACGCGGATGTGTTCCTCGCAATCCACCGTGGGCGATTCGCCGGTCGTGCCGACGGGGACGATGCCGTCCACGCCGCCTTTGATTTGCAGTTTGATCAGGCGTTCAAGCGCGTCCTCGTCAATCGCGCCGTCGCGAAACGGCGTGACGATGGCGGTGTAAGTTCCAGTGAACATAAAGCAGCCATAGCATCGGAAAAACTATGCGATTTGGCGAGAAGGATTTTTAACCACAGATGAACACGGATGGACACAGATTAAAAACACGAAGAAATTGAGGCAATAAAATGAACGCGAAGAATTTTCAATTAGCGCCGTAGGCGCGGCATAGTTGTAGAAAATGCTGAAAAATGAATTAGCTCCGTAGGAGCGACATCCGAATATGCCGCCCCGACGGGGCTTGAATTTTGTTTGGGTTGTGGTTCTACAATGATGCCGCGCCTACGGCGCTACCAATGTAATTTTTCGAGCAGCGTCATTTTTTTGAAAACCATTTTCATCAATATCAGAAAACGTTTGTCTTGGATTTTACCATCATGCCTCAACTGAAGTGCTCCAATCATTATGGTCGCAAGAAAGCTGCCAATAGTTATCGGTGGCCAAATCCACACTGAATGTATTTCCAGTATCCGAGCCAAAGCTGTTAAACAGCCGAAGGCGACGACAAAGACAAATAAATAAAATGAGCCTGACGGCCAAGGGCTTTGGCTCGCAGTTTTATTTTCATCTCCTGCCTTTGCAGGAATTGCTTCAGGCCTTTTAGGAGAAGATTCCTTTGCAGTTTGTGTGGACGATTTATTGATTACCTGCGACAAGCTAACTTTATTTTGATAATACGGCGGCGGTGGTGGAATGTCCGCGCCAGGTCTTATTCTCGGCGGAAGCATGGAACGACCGTTATTTAAAGGCATGAGCACTGCATTCAAACTCCCGATTAGAGCTAAATCTTCCTTGGGACAGCCAATCCAACTATAACGCACCTTCAATTCATTCCAGACGGCATCGTCCTGTTTCGGCTTTTGAAATGATTTCTCGGCTTGCTGTTTGACAATTTCAACAAGATCGCTTGTCAGTGTTTCTTGTGGATTCATACCTGTTCGGCCACATCTTTTCTGAGTGGAAGCTTTTCCCACATCATCTTTTCCTCAGCGGTGCTGAAACATTGCATGGCATTGCCCGGTGGCGGTGGCGGCTCCGGGCCAGTGCATCCTTTTGCCACGCAGTCGGGACAAATGGATTCGCCACAGGCATCGCACGTTTTCAAAAGTTTGAAGGGCTTCTCCTCGCCACAATGATCGCACAGTTTGGGCACGTTCCAAAAGAAGGCAGTGATGCGTTCGCTTTCGATTGTCAAGAGTGGTGAAGGAGGCAAAGTCTTATGCAAATTGATTACGCCGGTGGATGTTATCAGTCCTATCGCTTCAGCCTTACTGCGTTCGACACTCATCACCCACATACCGGAATCGAATGCGAACGGCGGCCAAGGTTTGCCAAGGCCGTCACTAAAAATGGTCGGATCACCAAGCCGATCCCAAATAAGATGATTCTTGAGTGCGATCATCCGTTCATCCGGCGTGATGATCCACCCGGTGCCGATGGGATCGCCAGTTTGCGCCCCGGCCAGCCGCCAGCGCGAAAGCCAGTCGCGCTGGTTATCGCGGCCTTCCAGCCGGAACAGTTCCAGCGCAGGAAACTGGTCAAGAATGACTGCATTCTGGTTTGCATTCCAGTCGCGATGTCCTTGAGCCATTTCAACATTGGTTTTGATTACAAGGTTCAGGCGCGAGTCACATAGCAAATCTTCTGGACTGTCTGGCTCTATGTGTGCTGTTCCTAGATGGTATCCAGCGGCAATTATGGCCTTCTTCAGATTGCATCTTGCCGTGACGTTGTTGATTTTACCCGCAAGCACGTCTTGAACATTTTTTTGGAGTGCTTCGTTGATTGTGGACAACCACTCTGGATTTTGAGGAACGGTGGCGTTATCCATTTTAAGTTTAATTCCTTAAATTATTTTCTCCAAGAATCTGGTCGAGCAGGACTTTGACGTAGTGGCTGGCGTGCCAGGGGTCAGTCCTTATTTTTTACTTCGCCGGAGTCGCTGCCGGTTTTGCTCGCGGAACGGGCGTATGTTTTTCCACATGGCTGGCGGTCGCCCATTCGGCGAGTTTTTGCGGATTGTTTTTATAGACGTTCGGCACAATGGTTTTGAGGATGTGCAGGGCAACGGCGGCTTTGTGCGCGGCGTCTTCCAATCCGCCGGTCGCCCCGGCTTGCGCGCCCGTAGCCGCGCCTTTGGCGGAAATGGCGGCTTCAAAGTTCGTGATGTCCGCGCCGAGGTTGGTGACAAAATTGGCGTCGAGGCCGAGGCCGATGAGTTGCGCGGAGAAGGCGGGCGCGTCGGTTTGAAACGCGCGGGCGGCATTGAGCAACGCCTGGTCGCCGCCGCTGCGGGGCATGAGAAATTTTCCATTGAGTCCCGCCGTGCCAAGCAGCGCGAGCGAATGCGCGGCTTCGCTGATGCGGCGCAAATCGTCGTGGAGATGAAATCGTCCGGCGACTTTGGACATGACGCCGGCGTGCGCGGAATCTTTGCCGGAGACTTGCGCGGCTCCGAGCGTGGCGGTTTGCGGAACGGCGGCGGTGACGAGCGCGAATTGTTGTCCGCCCATGCTGACGACCGGAAAATCTGCGACGTATTTCGCGCCAAAGGCGGATGCGGTTTTGAAGGTTGCAGTGAGATTTGTGACTTGTTGATTCATATTTGTGCCCTTTCTAATTTGTTTGTTAATGCCTGAACGTTGCCCTTCCCGTTGGAAGCTGAAAAGGATTTATACGCCGGTTAAATGTCGGCGCAAGATTATTTTGACCTCCCTCACCCCCCAGCCCTCTCCCCAAGGAGAGGGAGGCGTTTTGTGTGTCTTTTGGCTGGCGGATGATTGTCCTGCCAATTCCATCGCCCGTATTTCAAGAAATCAGGGAGCGTTTCACCTTCTCCCCGGGGGAGAAGGCCGGGATGAGGGCGGTCTAAAACCATCATTTTTAGCTTAAAATCAAAGAAAATGCAGGTTTTATCCGCACAAATCGAAAAATGGCCGCACAGATGGATTTATGCCCGCACGGACTGGAATATGGCTCGCACGGAACGGCCAATTGCCCGCACGGATTGAATTATCGTCGCACGGAACGGAAAATGGCCGCACGGAACGACTTTTCAGCGCACGGAAAGGGAAATTGTCCGCACAGATTGATTTTGAGGCTGCGGGAAACGATTTTTGCCCGCACGAAGTCCTTGCGGACGGCCACCGTTTGATTTTCGGCTCGCGGGGACGCTACACGCTTGCGTCGCGCCGCGACGTTGCTTAATTTTCCCGCGCTTGAAGAAGAACGGACGACCCGAAATCCCGCGCAAGACGATTTATCGCCTTTCGATTTATCTGCGCTGCCTCGCGCGGCTGCACGAGAACGGCATCGGCACGGTTTCGAGCGAGGCGCTCGCCAAAGCCGCCGGCGTCAAGCCGACGCAGCTTCGCAAAGACCTCGCCTACTTCGGCACGTTCGGCACGCGCGGCCTCGGCTACGATGTCACGGACCTTTTCAAAAAAATCGCCGAGGAACTCGGCACATCGCGGTTGCAACCGGTGATTCTCGTCGGCGTCGGACATCTTGGGCTCGCGCTGGTTTCGTATCGCGGATTTGAAAAGGAAGGTTTTGAGATCGTCGCCGCGTTCGACGCCGAGCCGCGCCGCAAACGCGACAAGGAAATCAAGCAGCCGATTTACGGCATGGATGAATTGTCCGCGTTCGTCCAGAAACAAAACATCAAGATGGCGATTCTCACCGTGCCCGCCGCCGTTGCGCAGGAAGTCGCGAACCAGCTTGTGAACGCGGGCATCACCGGCATTTTGAATTTCTCGCCGATTGTGCTTTCTGTTCCCGAAGAAGTAATGGTCAACAACGTCAACCTCGCCATCGAGCTGGAAAACTTGAGCTACTTCACGCAGGAATAAATTATACTTTCTTCGCCGCCTTCACTTCTTCAACTGGCAATCCCGAGGCTATTCTTTCGTTGCGAGCAGACAGTCGTTTCGCTTCGGCTAAATTTGTGCCGTTGATTCCCCATGCATTTAAAAAATTGGTAGGTATGTCGTCAATTTTGAATGATGCACCACCTTTTTCATAAATGATAAACACGCTGCCATCTTTGCGGAGCTTGACTGAATTAATGCCTTCTAAAAGAACGATCTTGCCATCCTGCCGTTGCGCCTGAAGAGTCGTCAAATTGGTTGTAATTTCCTGAGAAAAAACAGAAA
>DASQOZ010000066.1:0-34619 GCA_035644195.1 Candidatus Methylomirabilota bacterium
TTTCTCGAAGCCGAAAAATCTTCTGGCGCCGCGAAGACGCAGGGGAAAATTCTTTTGGCGACCGTCAAAGGTGACGTCCATGACATCGGCAAGAACATCGTCGGCGTCGTGTTGCGCTGCAATAATTACGAGATCATTGACCTCGGCGTGATGGTTCCGTGCGAAAAGATTTTGCAGACGGCGATTGACGAAAACGTGGACATCATCGGCTTGAGCGGACTTATCACGCCGTCGCTGGACGAAATGGTCCACGTCGCGCGCGAAATGGAACGCAAAGGCCTGACGCTGCCGCTGCTCATTGGCGGCGCGACGACAAGCAAGGCGCACACGGCGGTAAAAATCGCGCCGAATTTTGGCCAGCCTGTCGTCCACGTCCTCGACGCCAGTCGCGCCGTGCCTGTCGCGAGCAATTTGATCAGCGCGGAACACAAACCGAAATTCGCCGCGCAAATCCGCGAGGAATACGACCGTGTCCGCGCGACACACAGCAGCCAGACGGCGAAATTGTTGTCGCTCGAAGCCGCGCGCAGGAACGCGCCTAAACTCAAATTTGATGATTTGGCGAAACCGGAATTTACCGGCACTAAAAAAATTGAGCCTGCGCTCGCCGAACTCGTGCCGTTCATTGACTGGTCGCCTTTTTTTCACACATGGGAATTGCGCGGTGTTTATCCGAAAATTCTCCAGCACGAAAAGCACGGCGAAGAGGCGACAAAACTTTTTGCCGACGCGCAGAAATTGCTCGAAGAAATCGTCAGCAAAAAATTGATTCAACCCAAAGCGGTTTATGGATTCTTTCCGGCAAACCGGATCGGCGACGACGTTGAGCTTTACACTAATGAATCGCGCTCGAAAGTTTTGACGAGATTCCATTTCCTGCGCCAGCAAATCGCCAAAGACGACGGCACGCCAAACTGGTGCCTCGCAGATTTCATGGCACCGAAAGGGTCGCCTGATTTCATCGGCGGCTTTGCCGTCACGAGCGGACACAACCTGAAAGAACTCGTCGAAAAATTCAAAGCTGACCATGACGATTACAACGCGATCATGGCCGAAGCATTGGCGGACAGACTTGCGGAGGCGTTCGCGGAATTTTTACATAAGCGCGCCCGCGAAGAATGGGGTTTCGGCAAAGTCGAAAATTTGGAACCCGAAGATTTGATCGAGGAAAAATATCGCGGCATCCGTCCGGCGGCGGGTTATCCGGCGTGTCCCGATCACACGGAAAAAGAAATTCTCTGGAAGCTGCTCGACGTTGAAAAAAATGCGGGCATCAAGCTCACGGAGAGTTTTGCGATGTGGCCGGGCAGTTCGGTGAGCGGACTTTATTTCGCTCATCCCGATTCAAAATACTTTGCCGTCGGCAAACTGGGTCGAGACCAGATTCTCGATTACCACGTCCGCAAAGGCATGACGTTGCAGGAAGTCGAGCGCTGGCTTGGGCCGTGGCTGAATTACGACCCGGCAAAAGCTGAAAAGATTTCCTGCGCCTGCGGCCAGTCGCACTAAAATTGCAACGACGGCCAACGCAGGCTTGTTTTTTGCGCGGTTCAGCTTAAATTGTCCGCATGAAGAACGACGTTGTGCCGGTGCAAATCCGCGGCATTCTCCCGGCAAACAGCGGCTGCGCGCTTTTCGTGGGCAACGACGAAAAAGTTTTCGTCATCAACGTCGAGCCGCAGATGGGCTTTGTCATCGGAAGTTTTTTGCGCAACACACCGAAAGAACGCCCACTTACGCACGACCTCATCAACCGCGTTTTTCAAGGCTTCGGCATCAGCGTCGAACGCGTTGTCATCACGGATTTGAAAAATTCCACTTACTTCGCGCGGTTGATTTTGCAGCAACAGAATGAATTGCACACGGCGCGGAAAATTGTCGAAGTGGACGCGCGTCCGAGCGATTGCCTTGCCATCGCCGCAGCGCAGAAGAAACCGATTTTCGTTTCTGCGCCACTTTTCGAACAAGTCGAGGACATGAGCGAAGTGCTCAATCGCATCAACGAAACTGGCAGCGAAGCCAGCGAAGAATAAAATGCCCGCCGCGAAAATTCCACCGCTTGCGCTCATTTGTGGTGACGACGAATTCGCCGTCAAAAAGCGCGCCAAAGAAATTTACCAAACGTGGTGTGAGGAACTGGGCGGCATGGACCACGAAATCATTGACGCCTCGGTTTCCAACAGCGGCGACGTAAAAACGGTGCTGGATAAACTGCACGCGGCGCTGAACACCCTGCCTTTTTTCGGCAGCGGCAAGGTTGTGTGGCTGCGCGACTGCAATTTTTTTGGCGAAGAGCGAGCGGCCAGTTCAAAGGCGGTGACTGAAATGTTGGAGAGGTTGATGAAGTATCTGGCGTCTTTTTCCTGGCAAACCGTTCGTTTGCTCATCAGTGCGGGCAAGGTGGACAAGCGAAAAACTTTTTTCAAGACGCTGGACAAAATCGGGACGGTTGAAAGTTTTGTTGCGCTTTCAGCAGATGACAAGGATTGGGCCGAGCGCGTGGAAATGGCGGCGCGAACGGCGGTGCGGGAACGCCAAAAGGAAATCTCCGAGGAAGCGCTGGCCGAATTAGTCGCCCGCGTCGGCCCGAATGCGCGGCAACTTGAAACCGAAATTGAAAAGCTTTCTTTATTTGTCGGCGACAAAAAGAAAATTGAATTTTCCGATGTCGCAAGGATTTGTTCGCAGAATAAAACGGCGAAGGCTTTTGCCTTGGGCGACGCGCTGGGCGACCGCGATCTGCCGCGTTTGCTGAAACGATTGGACGAAGAATTGTGGGAAGCGAAGTTCGACAAGGACAAATCGGAAATCGGGTTGCTGTATGGTTTGATTTCGAAAATCCGCGCGATGTTGCTGCTCAAAGAAATGCTGCGCGAGGGCTGGGTTAAACAGACACCTAATCATCCATACGACTTTCAACTGTTCAAATCACAACTGGAACGCGTGCCAAAAGATAAATTGCCGGCGGACAAAAAATTCAATCCGCTGGCTTTGAATCCTTATGTGCTTTACAAAGCGCTGCCGCAGGTTAAAAAATACAGTCAAAGCGAGCTGGTTCGCGCCATGGATTTGCTGCTTCGCTGCAACAGGCGGTTGGTGGGCAGCGGATTGGATGAAGCGCTGGTTTTGCAGCAAGCTTTGGCGCAAATCGTCGCGACGTAGGCAGTCGCGGCTTGAGCGCAAAAAATTTCGCAGAAAAATGTCAACACCCTCGGCAAATCTGTCCGTTTTAGTCGGCAAAAATTTTGCGTGCGTAAAAATCGCAGGCCGCGCGAATTTTACATTCAGCCCCGATTTCAAAACGCTGCTTACGGAATTGATCCAAAAAGGCTACAACCATTTTGTCGTGGATTTGTCGGAATGCGTGCTGATGGACAGCACATTTTTGGGCGTGCTGGCTGGATTTGGAATGAAGAATAATCCGGTTGGGCTGGCGGAACATTGTGAAATTGAACTGGCAAATCCGAGCCCGCGCGTCGCCGAATTATTGGAAAATCTCGGGGTGATACAATTGTTCAAGGTCACCAATGGCCCGTTGCAATTGCCGGAAGACGTGCAAGCCAGCGTTCCCAACTCCATTAATCCGACGCATGAGGAAATCACGCGGACAAGCCTGGAAGCGCATCGAATCCTCATGGCCGCGCATCCTGACAATATCGTGCGCTTCAAGGATGTCGCGCAATTTTTGGCCGAGGATTTGAAAAATCTCGAACGACCGTCGTAACGGAGTTGCTTGACAAGCAACACGAACAGGTTTTTGTTTGGGGCATGAAAATAGCGATTCCACTCCTCTTCAGCGGCCTTTTATTTTTCTTCACCGTGTCAAGCCGCGCGGATGATGCTCAAAGCGCCACGACCAACGCCGTCACTTCGGAGATTTCCACCAACACGACCATTGAAATGGATGAAACCAACGCCGTGTTGCTCAAAGATTTGATGTCATCCAACAATATTGTCACCAACACCGTCGGAACCGTGCTTGTGAAAATTTCGGCGACCTTGTGGGCCGGCAAATACGAAGTGACGCAGAAAGAATATCAAAAAGTCGCCGGGGGAAATCCGAGCGCATTTTCCGGCGAGGATCATCCGGTGGATTCGGTCAGTTGGAACGACGCGATGGCCTTTTGTCAAAAATTAACCACCAAGGAATTGGACGGATTGCCGGATGGCTTCGGCTATACGTTGCCGGCCGAATCGCAATGGGAAATGCTCGTCGCCGATGCTTCGCTTAAGGACGCCGTGATGAAATTGAACGGTGAACGCTCGTCAACCGCGCCGGTGGGAAGTTTGGGTCCGAACAGCCTTGGCCTTTACGATACGCGCGGCAATGTCATGGAATGGTGCCTCGATTCGCACGACCCGTCGTATCACGTTTTGCGCGGCGGCGCGTGGGACACTCTGGATGAGCCTAGCTCGCGCCTTGTATTTCGCAATTATGCATCGAGTCCCGACGAAACGAAAAATGATTACGGTTTTCGCATCCTGCTGGAATCCGCGAGCAAATAAAAATTTTACGCGGGGGCAGGGGCGGCAGAGCCGAGTCCGGTCAATTTCGGCGGCGCGGGTTTCGGAGGATTTTCCGGCAACGGCGTTCCCGCAGGAGCCCCAAGCATCGGACCAGTTTGCGTTGGCGGCAGCGGCGGCGGAGTAAATTTTCCCGTGCGGACAATTTCCTCGACCTGCGAACCGTCGAGCGTTTCGTATTCGAGCAAGCCATTGGCTATGATTTCCAATTTATCGCGATTGGCATTGATCATTTCCTTCGCCGTCCGGTTTGCTTCCTCAATGATGCGCTTCACTTCGGCGTCAATCTCCTGCGCCGTCTGTTCGCTATAATCCTTCGAGCGCGACATCATGTCACGTCCGAGAAAAACATATTCGGGGTTGTCGCCGTAAAGCACGTTGCCGAGCTTTTCACTCATGCCCCAGTGCATCACCATCGCCTTTGCAAGATGCGTCGCCTGCTGGATGTCCATCGCCGCGCCGCTGGAAATATCTTCCGTCACAAATTCCTCGGCGATGCGTCCGGCCATCGTCATGATGATCGTGTCAATCGCCTGCTTCCGCCGCATGTTCAACATGTCTTCCTTCGGCAATGACATCGTCACGCCGAGCGCGCGACCGCGCGGAATGATGGTGACCTTGTGCAATGGATGCGTGTGCTTCAGCAGAACACTCACGAGCGCGTGACCCGCTTCGTGCCAGGCCGTCGCGCGTTTTTCCTCGTCGCTCATCGCCATGCTGCGACGCTCGCGTCCCCAGCGGACTTTGTCGCGCGCTTCTTCCAATTCTTTCATGCCAACCGCTTTTTTGTTCAAACGCGCCGCGAGCAACGCCGCTTCATTCAACAAATTTGCAAGCTCCGCGCCGGAATAACCCGGCGTGCCGCGCGCGATGATGGATAAATCCACGCCCGGCTCGAGCTTCACATTTTTCGCGTGAACTTTCAAAATGCCTTCGCGCCCGCGCACGTCCGGCAGATTCACCGTGACCTGCCGGTCGAAACGACCCGGACGCATCAACGCCGGATCGAGCACGTCCGCGCGATTCGTCGCCGCGATGATGATGATTCCTTCTTGCGTGTCAAAACCGTCCATTTCCACGAGCAACGCATTTAACGTCTGCTCGCGTTCGTCGTTGCCACCGCCAAGTCCGTGACCGCGCGAACGGCCAACAGCGTCAATTTCATCAATGAAAATCAAACACGGCGTGGCGCGGCGTGCCTGCTCGAACATATCGCGCACGCGGCTCGCGCCGACGCCGACGAACATTTCGACGAAATCCGAACCACTGATGCTGAAAAAACTCGCGTCCGCCTCGCCCGCGATGGCTTTTGCCAAAAGCGTTTTGCCGGTTCCCGGCGGGCCGATCATCAAAACGCCTTTTGGAATTCGCCCGCCGAGCTTTTGAAATTTTTTCGGGTCTTTCAAAAATTCCACGAGTTCGGAAACTTCTTCGATTGCTTCCTCGACTCCGGCGACGTCTTTGAAAGTGATTTTGTTGCGGTCTTTTGCGAGCAGTCGCGCTTTGCTTTTTCCAAAACTCAACGCGCCTTTGCCCGCCATTTTGATCGGGCGAAGCAGGAAAAACCAGAACAGCGCGGCGACTCCCAGAAAGAACAACAAATTGATGCCCATTGCCGAAAGCATCGCATTGGGCTGAACGGTTTTGACGTTTTTCGATTTGTCCGGCGACAGCAGCAATTCATCCTTCATCGCGTCCGTCAATTGCGCGTTTGGAACGAGGAATGAAACAGCTTCCGCGTTTTTATTATCCGTCACCACATGGTTGTTTTTATCGAGCAGATTTCCAGCATTGTCCGCTTTGTAAAACGAACCGGAAATGTCCACCGTGTTATAATTTTGCGGATTGATTTCGATGGCCGCCGATGCGATTTGGCTGGCGCGGAATTTTTGAAAGAAATCGTATTGCGTCAACTGCGTGATGTTTTGCGTCACCCTTTTTTGGTAAAAATACATTCCTCCGACAAGAGTCGCGATGATGGCTATCCATGCAACCCATGTGAACGCGGGAAGATTAAAACCACCCGGCGGTTTTTTCTTGTCGTCTTTCTTTTTGTCGTCTTCATCAAACATATTGAACATAACTCCGCAATTTATTTGGCGCGCTAAACTATCACGCCGTTGCCGCTTTCGCAATCAATCAATTCCGCTACAATCTACACCATGCGAATCGGTCCGCTCAAACTGGAATCCAATTTATTTTTGTCGCCGCTGGCCGGTTACACCAACCTGCCGTTCCGCCTCGTCGTGCGCGAAGTCGGCGGCGTCGGCCTTTGCACCACCGATCTGGTCAACGCCCGCTCGCTCCTCGAAAAAAATCCGAAAGCGCTGAAATTGATTGAAACCCGACCGACCGATTCGCCGCTCGCCGTCCAGCTTTTCGGCAGCGTTCCAGAAGAAATGCGCGATGCGGCAATCGTTCTCGAAAACCTCGGCGTTGCTTCCATTGACATCAACATGGGCTGTCCCGTGAAAAAAGTCTGCAACGTCGGCGGCGGCTCCGCGATGATGACCGAACTCGGCAAAACTTCCGCGCTCGTGAAAAAAATGGTGGACGCCGTGAAAATTCCCGTCACCGCAAAAATGCGTTTGGGCTGGGACGATGAAAATCTCACCGCGCCCGATTTGGCGCGCTCGCTTGAAGACGCCGGAGTCGCTGCAATTTTTGTTCACGGGCGCACGCGCGAGCAAGGATTCGGCGGCACGGTGAATCTTGCCGGAATCCGCAAAGTCGTCGAAGCCGTGAAAAACATTCCCGTAATCGGCAACGGCGACATTATCACGCCGCAGGCCGCGAAAAAAATGTTCGATGAAACCGGCTGCGCCGGCGTGAGCATCGGACGCGGCGCGTTTTACGACCCGTGGATTTTCAAACGCACGCTGCAATATCTTAAGGCTTCCAACTCCCTCTCCCCGCTAAACGGGGAGAGGGGTTCGAAAATTTTGGCCTCCTCACCCCAGCCCTCTCCTCCTTTTGGGGAGGAGAGGGAGAAGAATTTCGATTCGGAAATCGAACTTCCGCCCGAACCCGCTTTCTCCGAGCGCGTGCGCATCATGTGCCGCCATCTCGATCTGATGATCGAAGTTTTTGGCGAGGAACTCGGCTGCCGGATGTTCCGCAAAGTCGCGCCGTGGTATGCCAAGCGGTTCGGCCCGTGCCACGAATTCAACAAACGCGTCGTGCAAGTTTCCACGAAAGCGCAATTTGAAGAAATTCTCGAAAATTACATCCGCTGGCGACGGCAGTTTCTCGACGAGAACGGCGAACTGCTTCCCCGATTTCAACAGCCGCCGATGGTTGCGTCCTTCATGCGCGAACCGGCCTCAACTCAACGCAAACAAATTCCCGTGCCGAAAGGGCCGGTGGAAGTGTGGTGAAGCGATCAAGTAAAAAACGTTTGCGTAGGCCGGTGAATGAAGATTCAATTCAAACATATGAAACCCACATTGCTGATAATTTTATGCGGTTCAGTCTTGCTTATGGCTGGCTGCAACAAACCAGAAAAGCACGTTTCTCTGGCCGACCTTCATCCGACCAGTCCTGGGAGCGCCACATATGACCCGACAAATGATTGGACAACAATTTCAATGGCCGGGGGCGGAGGCACGATGCGTATGCTTGGAAATTATACCAACGTGACTTTCTATCCGCCGAACACACCGCACCCTGTTCCAGCCGGGATATTTCAGCGTCTCTATCAACAGGGTAATCCGCAAACCGCAGTGGCAACCGAATACCTCGGCCAAAAGGATGGTTATGCGTATCTTCGCATCATCAGCATCCCGATTGCTCATCCAAAGAAGAAGTCGGAGCAGATTGTGTATGTAAAACTTTCCGAACTTGACCAATCATTCGAGGACGCTTTGCCGCCCAATACAATTGAGAAGAAATAAGCACGCGCCATCACGCAGCAATTTCCCAATGCAAAACTGGCTGAAGATGGAGTCGAGCAAATCTTCCGTCGCCGTTCTGCCGATTTCGCACTCGTTACGGCGTCTTGTCCGCCATGCTCGTTGCGACTTCGCCTTTGACTTTCAGACACAGCACGGAGGCAATCGCATCCGGGGCTTTCTCCGGCAATTGGATTGTCACGCCTTGCGCGGTCTGCTGGAATTTTAGCGCGCTATGCTTGGCGTCCGCGAGCAGATAGGCTTTGGTGATTTTGCCTTTGACGGCGGGCAGTTGCATTTGTCCCGCCGGCCAGTTGAAGATTTCAATGTAAAGTTTTCCCGGCTGCTTGAAGAAGTGGAGAAAATTTCCTCCGGGCTTGGTTGTGCAGCGCCAGTCCCATGACGTGATGAATTTCGGGTTGCCTTTGTTATCCTTTTCGGTCGCGCTGAATGAGCCGTCTTCCGCGCCAAAAATCGTCGGGCTGGTGCCGTAAATCGCCTCGCCGTTCACTTTCATCCACGCGCCGACTTCCTTGAGGCGATCCACTTCCGGCTGCGGAATTTCACCCTCGCTGTTCGGGCCGACGTTGAGCAGATAATTTCCGCCTTTGCTGGCGATGTCGCACAGGTTTCGGATGAACGTCCCGGTAGATTTAAAATTTTGGTCGTCGCGCTTGTAACCCCAGGTGTCGTTCATAGTCATGCACGTTTCCCAATCGCGACCGGGATAGCCCTGCGGCGGGATGAATTGTTCGGGAGTCTGGGTGTCCCCGTTAAGTCCGCCGGCGGAACGATTGGTGAACCCGCCGCCGAGCAGCCGGTTGTTCATGATGATGTTCGGTTTGAGTTTCTCGACGACATCGTAAAGTTTTTGCGCGCGTTCCGGGTTCATGCCCGTCGGCGTGTCCCACCAGAACACGACGGGAAATTTTCCGTAGTTGGAGAGAAGTTCCTTGACCTGCGGCACGGCGATTTTGTCAATGTAATCGTCCATGTCGTGTTGCTGCGCCGGATCCCATTTGCCGTGGGTGGCCGCGCCGCCGTTGTTCCAATCCTGCGCCTGCGAATAATAAAAGCCGAGCTGGATGCCTTCCTTGTTGCACGCGGCGGCAAGTTCCTTGAGCGGATCGCGCCCGAACGGCGACGCGTGCGTGATGCCCCACTGGCTTGCCTTGGTGTCGAACATCGCGAAGCCGTCGTGATGTTTGGCGGTGATGACGATGTATTTTTGCCCGGCGTCCTTCGCGATCTTCACCCATTCCTCGGCGTTGAATTTCACCGGATTGAATTCCTTCGCGTAAGTTTGATACTCGGCCATCGGAATTTTTCCGCTGTTCATGATCCATTCGCCGATGCCGTGAACCGGCTTGCCGTTGTAGTAACCGGCTGGCACGGAATAAACTCCCCAATGAATGAACATTCCGAACTTCGCCTCGCGCCACCACGCCATGCGGGCGTCGCGCTGCGCCTTGGTTTCCCCGGCGGAACAAATGGTCGCGGCGAGCGCAAGCATGGCAACGGTCAGGGTAAAAAGAATGGATTTTTTCATAAAGAGTTTTGCTGGTGTTCAGATTTATCTAACTGAAACATCACGCTTTAATTTCAGGTGTCAATTCACTGCTTTCAGTTTTCTTTTCAACGTTGGCAGGAATGGATGCGCGGGAACGCAGTTCCCACAAGTCAGTAAAAAGAAAATGGTCGAAAGTTTTGATGTGGTCTTTCAGAATCGGCTCGGTCGTCATGTTCGGGTGGATGTCGCAATAATAAACGCCGTCGAGCGGATTCAGCTTGATGGTGAATCCTTTGAAGTGTCCGGGCAGAAAAGTGGAATTGATGGAATAATCCCGCACGTTTTTGCCTTTTCTTTGCACGTCATTCAGAAAAATCGCGATATGCGGCACGTCCTTTTCCGTGAGCCGATGAAACAGAAATTTGTCCACGAAGATTTTTCCGAGCCGGTCTTTGCTGCTGGTTTTGACCGAGCCGATGATTTTTACCAGTTCGCCTTCCTTCACAATCAAGTCCTGCTGAAAACTCATTTTGAATTCGGCGACGCCTTCAACCTTGATCGGCACGGAAACGACGCCTGATGTGCAATCCACTCCGGCTTTGTTCAAAACCAGTTTGATGAGCCGTTCAAAAAGGTCGCCGTTTATTTTTCGAGCGGTATTCGACAATCCGGCAGGCAGCGCGTCAAGTGTTGCTCCGATGGATTGTTGAATGGTGTAAATGGCACGATTGACGAGAACGCGGTTGGCTTTAGTATCAATTCCGTTCCCGCGCAAATTTTTGATGATGGAAAAAAATTTGGCATCGAGAACTTTTGCCGAATTTGCATCAAACATCAGTTGGGAATTGATCGGGCGCGTGATTTGAAATCCGCCTTCTTTTTTATATTGGAAGAATTGGTATTGGGTTTCGCGCTTCGCAACAATTTTCGCCTGCAAGTTCTCGGCTGTGTAATCAAGATACGATTTGCAAAACGAAATATAAGTTTCAAGAGTGGTAAATTTCTCTTTATCGGATGCGATTTGAACCAGCTTCTTCAGCGTCATCGGATGCCTTCCCGACGCGCGGCGGTTTCGCGGTCGAATTTAATCCACGCGTCCACTGATTTTTTCGGAACGGCGTTCAATCTGGCAATTGCCCATTCATTGTAATTGAGATTGCAGTCGCAACTCATCCAATGCCGCCCCAACTGTTCGCAGACAACCGCCGTTGTCCCTGCGCCGGAAAACGGATCAACGACCAAATCTCCGGGCTTCGACGCCGCGAGAACAAGTCGGCGCAATAATTCTTCCGGCTTTTGTGTCGGGTGCGCCGTTTTTTCGTTCATTCCGTTGCTCATCGTTGGAATGTCCATGACATCTTTCGGCTTCGCGCCTTTTGGATGCGGCGTCCAGTGTTCGCGCTCCTTGCCGTTGCCATTGCCGCCATATTGACTCGTTTCCGCTTGCGGATGCACGGGATATTTCAGCGTGTGTGCGCCATAGGGAATCCGAATGTCGTCAATGTTCAGTTGGAAATTCTTGTTCTTGCGAAAATGAACGACGCTTTCATGCGAACGTCCCCAATCGCTTCCGAGATTCGCTTTGTTTTTGTAGTGCCAGACAATCCAGCGGCAGCCTTTGAAGAACGGCATCGCCGCGACTTTTATGTCTGCAAGAATTTCAGAAAAATTGCAGACAAAAAGCGTGCCGTCTTTTTTGAGGACGCGGGAAGCTTCCTTGATCCATTTTGTTGACCACTCGATGTATTCTTCATGCGAGTCAAAATCATCCCAATCTGCTTTTTTTATATTGTAAGGCGGGTCGGCAAAAATCAAATCCACCGTTTCACGCTGAAGACTCGCCAGCCATTTTAATGAATCGCCCAGAAAAAGTTTTCCCAATTTATTTTCAAAATGAAGCTGCACTTCATGACTTGGTTGCGCAATGAAATGGGTCTCGCCTCTTGGCTTAAAAGTGAATCCATTCAATTCCATTTGAGGAATTGGTTCGGATTTCATTCGCACCTGCATAACTTTATTTAACCGCAATTCAGAATTTGGCGCAAGCTGTGATGATTCATAAAAACGTGCCTCATTGGTTCCATTGAAAATCATTTTCATTGCAAGAAAAGTTTTTGTTCTTGTAAGAAAAATTATTTTCTTAACTCCAAAAATCGTTTCCTTGGTAAGAAAAACGTCTTTCATCGACGCCCGCGCCTTGACCGGAATGACGGCGGGCTTTAATCTGAATTGATGTTGAACGTGCCTCAAAAGAAAAACCGCAAAGCCGTGATGCTCGGCGTCGGCCTTGATTCCGACGGCCACAAGCGGTTGACGACCGGCCCGAATTTCGCGCTCGTCGGCGGTTCGCAAGAAATCCACGAAGTCATGACCGAGAAGACCATCAAAATAAACGAAAAGCTCAAGGCGCGCGGCAAGCAACTCGAAACCGTTTCGCACGAGGAGTTCGACGACATCGCGCAGGAAGTCGGATTGAAGAAATTTCAGCCGCCTAATCCGAAGCGGAATTAAGATGCGCTTCCAAAATCGCGCGCGTTTTCTCCGGCGTCTCGTGTAAAACCGTCCGCCAGCCGCGCGACGCGCCCGCCGCGATATTTTCCGGGCGGTCGTCAATGTAGACAATATCCGCAAAGCTGCGTCCGCATAATTTTCCCATCGCCTCGTAGATTTTTAAGTCCGGCTTCATTGAGCCAACTTCGTAGGAAAAAATGTAGCCGTCGAAATTCTTGAAGAACGGAAAATTGTGGCGGACGTGTTCAACCGCAATGTCGTTCGTGTTCGAGAAAATATAAGTCTGAAATCCTCGCCGCCGCAATTCTTCGTGCAATTTAATCATCTCTGGAATCGGGACAAAAATGTCCGCAAAATCGCTGACGAATTCGTCAAGGCTGCCGGTGAAGCTGGTGATTTGCCGCATATCGGCAAAGAATTGTTCCCGCGTCAGCAGGCCGGATTCAAATCGTGCGAGAACGGGCGAACTGCCGAGGAAATGCTGCAAATCAGGAAATTGTTTTGTGCTGCGCGCGGCGATTTTTTTCGCGGCGATTGAATAATCAAAATCCACGAGAACTTTGCCGAGATCGAAGACGATGGCCGGTTTCACGACATTTCCCTGCGACTTTCGAGTGCGCGGCTCAAGGTCAGTTCGTCCGCAAATTCCAACCCGCTTCCGGCGGGCAATCCAAAACCGATGCGTGAAATTTTGAGTCCGCTGCGCGCGAGCCGTTTCGCCAGATAACTGCTCGTCGCGTCGCCTTCCACGTCCGTGCCAAGTGCGATGACAATTTCTTTGATCGGCTCTTTCGCAAGACGCTTTTCCAAATCTGAAATTTTCAAATCTTCCGGCTCAATGCCGTCGAGCGGAGAAATTTTTCCACCGAGCACATGAAATTTTCCGCGAAAGGTGTTGGATTTCTCAACGCTCAAAATGTCCACGGCGCGTTCGACCACGCAAACGAGCGAAGAATCCCGCCGCGAATCGTCACAAATGCAGCAAGGGGATTTTTCCGTGAGCGCGCCGCAAGTCGTGCAGAATTGAATTTTTTCACGCGCGAGCAAAATGACATCCGCCAATTGTTTTACGATTGCTGAATCGGTTTGAACCAGATGCAATGCGACGCGCTCGGCGGAACGCGGCCCGACGCCGGGCAATTTGGCGAGTGCGGCGATCAACGAGACAATGGATTCAGGAAGCGGCATTTCTCATACTCATCCTCGCCCTCATCCTCGTCCTCGATTTATTTATGAGGATGACGATGAGGATGAGGATGATTAAATTTTCATCCCATGCCCGGCAAACTCAAACCTGCCGTGATTTTGCCCATTTCTGAATTGGAAATTTCCTTCGCCTGGCCGAACGCTTGGTTCGCAGCCGTCAAAATCATGTCTTCGAGCAATTGCGCGTCGGATGGATTGAGCGCCTGGGGGTCAATTTTAATCGAGGCGATTGAGCCGTCGCATTTCGCGGTGACTTTGACCGCGCCGCCGCCGCTCGTGGCTTCGACCGTGCGCGCCGCGAGTTGCGACTGGACTTGTTCCATTTGCTGCTGCATCCGCGCAGCCTGTTTCATCAATTTTCCGATGCTGGACATAAATTTGTGAATCGTTGAATGGTAAAATTTACGCTCGCACTTCCACAATCTGGCCTTTGAAAATCTCCAATGCTTTTTGGATCAGCGGATCGTTCTTGAAAGTATCCTTGTTGAACGGAACGGCTGCGGATTTTTTTTCCGCTGGTGCGGGTGGTTTTGGGGTCGGCACAGCGATTAAAGTTGTGTGTGAACCTGCAAGGAGAGTTGAGGCAACTTCAGGAACAAACGACTCTTGTGTGGCAGATTTTATTTTTTGCTCAATCGGCGCTTCGGCCTTGATGAATTTAATCTGGCAGTTCGCGTGGCCGAGTTCGGCGAGCTTGGTTTGCAGCAGCGTATGATTGCGCGCGTTGTCCACGAGGCCGAGGTGATCTTGAAATTCAGGATCAAAGCCGATGACCAGAATGTTTTTCCCGAACGAAATCGGATTGGCGTCCAAAAGATAACTGCGCGTGAACTGGCTGACGCGGCCAACGGCTTCGATGAGTTGCGTCCAGAGTTCGGATAAATCGGCGGAAACCGGCTGCGATTCGTGCAATGCGGTTGGCGCGGCCATTTCCTGATGAACTTTTGTGACAGGTTTTGCCGAAGGCGCAATTTGTGGACTTGCACTGGAAATTGTCGCTGGAGAATTTCCGCCGCCGCGCAATTGGTTCAGTTGCTTCAAGACTGAATCAATTGAAATTGCGCCGCGCGCTTCAATGGCTTTGAGCAGCGCGACTTCGAGAAAAATTTTCTTGGACGCGGCATCGCGCAGATTCAATTCCGCGTCGGCAAAAACTTCGAGGATTCGCGTGAACGATTCGGAATTTGCCAGCGTAGATTGTTCTTTGAGCGCGGCGACTTCAGCTTCGGAAACTTCAAGCAGGTTCAAATCGCCGCGCGAAATTTGGAAAATCAGGAGGTTGCGGAAATGATTCAGCAAATCCGAAAGCAAACGTCCCAAATCTTTCCCGTTTTGCGCGAGTTCGTTCAGTTGCGTGAGCGCGGTCTGGATTTCTCCGGCGAGAACGGCTTTGCTTAAACCAAGAATCTGGCTTTGCGCGGCAAGGCCGAACATCGAAAGCACGTCGGCCTCCTCGATTTTATCGCCGCAAAAACTTATCAATTGATCCAAAGTGGATTCGGCGTCGCGCATTCCACCGTCCGCGCCGCGCGCAATCGCGTGAAGCGCGGCTTCGTCAATTTTGACTTTTTCCTTTTTGGCGATTTCCGCGAGATGTTTTGTGATGAGCGTGGCGGGAATCCGGCGCAAATCAAACCGCTGGCAGCGCGAGAGGATTGTCGGCAAAACTTTTTCGGGATCGGTCGTCGCGAACATGAATTTGACGTGCGCGGGCGGCTCTTCCAAAGTTTTCAGCAGCGCGTTGAACGCCGCCGTCGAGAGCATGTGGACTTCGTCAATGATGTAAATTTTGAACTGCGAATTGGCGGGCGCGTATTTGCAGGTCTCCCGCAGTTCGCGCACCTGCTCGACGCCGTTGTTGCTCGCGCCGTCAATTTCCAGAACGTCAAGCGAGCGGCCTTCGGTGATTTCCTGCGCGTGAAAATCGTTTTCGTCGAAATCCACTTTCGGTCCGCCGGTGACATTCAGGCATTTCGCAAAAATTCTGGCGATGGTCGTCTTGCCCGTGCCGCGCGGCCCGCAAAATAAATACGCGTGCGCGATTCGTTTCTGCGTGATGGCGTTGGACAGCGTTTGCGTGACGTGCTCCTGTCCGACGACGTCGGCGAAACGCTGCGGGCGATATTTTCTGGCGATGACTTGATAGGACATTTGAAAGCGAATTATGAATGATGAAGTATGAATGATGAAACAAAAACAGAGCGCGCGCAAATTGTCGTTGTTTCATCCTTCATCATTCATCCTTTTTCAAAAATACCAGGGTGACTGCGGCAGATGCAAAGCAAACTACCGTTGCTGCCTTCCGGCCCTGGCGGGGTTCGTAAGTCCGCAATCCGCAGGCCCTGGCACAAGCAATCTGCCGCAAAATTTATTCACTGTCGAGATAAAGCCATAAAACGATTCAAAATAAAAAAGCCGGAAAAATTGCTTGCCCCGGCCGGTTGAACTTTCGATTTGATTTTATCGCCAACCACTTGACACCTATGCTAATTATTGCTGCACATGAGGCTCGCTTGGAAAATTAGCGTCCGCAACGGCACGGTGAAACGCTCCGTGGCGGGTCTGATGCTTTTTCTTTTCCTGTTCACGGTTGCAATGGTGGTTTGCCCCGAACTGCATGAATTGATCCACAAAGATGCAGACGAGCATGACCATCATTGCGCCGTCACAATGCTCTTGCAGGGCAAAGTGGATTCAACAACGGTCGAAGTCCCCGTTGTCCTCTCGACTGTTTTAGTTGAAGTAACTCCAAGAATTGAATTTCACGTTTTCAGTCCCGAAATCGGAAATCTTCCTCAGGGCCGCGCTCCGCCGGTTCTTTCTGCCGTTTCTTAATTCCGTTTGGATTTCAGACGAATTGCTTCGTCTGAAAATTTTTCCCGTTTAACTGAAATCTTTGCGGCTGCCTTTTGGCGTTCGCAAAGCGCGAGTCTTTGAAGATTTGCGGAAGTTGAAATTTTAACCCTTTGAATCCATGAAAAATTTTGCAGAAAGAAAATGTAGAAATCGCAGGTTGTATTTGTCGGTCATTTCGCTAGTCGCAATGTCTTGCGGCGCGGCAATGGCGCAAAGCAACGTCGTTGCCAATTCCGTTGCCGACACTTCGACGAATGTCGCCAATCTCGGCAACATCACGGTCGTCGGACAGTTGGATCAGGCGCGCAGTCAAATCGTTCCTGATTTGGGTGCAACAGCCTATACGCAGACGAAAGAGCAAATTGAATCGTCATCACAAGGTGGCAATGCGCCGTTCAATCAAGTGATTTTACGCGCGCCGGGTGTGGCGCAGGACTCGGCGGGGAATGCAGGTTTGCACGTTCGCGGCGAACACGCAAACGTGCAGTATCGCATCAACGACGTGCTGCTGCCCGAAGGCGTCGGCGGCTTTGGATTGGAACTTGACCCGCGTTTTGTGGACAGCGTGCAACTCATCACCGGCTCGCTGCCCGCACAATACGGTTTCCGCACGGCGGGCGTCGTGGACATTCAAACGAAAAGCGGCGCGTTTCAAAATGGCGGCGAAGGCGAAATTTACGGCGGCAGTTATGACACGATTCGTCCGAGCTTTGAATACGGCGGCTCGACGAGCAACTTGAATTACTTCGTTGACGGCAGTTTCGATCACAACGATTTGGGAATTGAAAATCCAACGGCGAACCACAACGCCATTCATGACACGACGGAACAGGGAAAATTGTTTTCCTATTTGTCCTACGTTTTGGACGACACGAGCCGGCTCAACTTCATGGTCAGCGCGTCGCACAGCACGTTTGAAGTTCCGAACACGCCGGGTTTGCAAAACGATCCAGCAAATCATCAAGACCCCAACGGCAATCCTTGGGAGACGGGAACATTTGATTCATCCAACTTGAATGAAAATCAAACGGAGCAAAATTATTATCTGGTTGCTGCGTATCAAAAATCGGCGGGCAAGTTGAATTATCAAGTCGCCGGATTTTTCCGTAACAGCGATGTTCATTTCCGGCCTGACCAAGCGGGCGATCTTTTCTTCAATGGTGAGGCCAGCGACGTGAATCGCAGGTTATTTTCTACCGGCGTGCAAACCGACGGCAGCTATGAATTGACCGACAAACACACGTTGCGCGGCGGATTCATGGCGTTGGAAGAATATGTTTCCGCCGATTCGACCACGACCGTGTTTCCCGTTGACGGTTCTGGAAATCCTAATGGTGCGCCGTTCCCGATCATGGACAATCACGTTCTGCATGGCTTGTTTGTAGGCGTTTATTTGCAGGACGAATGGAAAATCACAGACGAACTCACGGCAAATTACGGCGTGCGTTTCGACGAATTTTATTCTTCGTTCGACAAAGAAAATCAAGTCAGCCCACGCGTGAATTTGATTTATCAGCCGACGGATTCAACGACGTTGCACGCCGGTTATTCGCGTTACTTCACGCCGCCACCGCTGGAAGATGTTTCCGGCGAAAGCGTCGCGAAGTTTGACAACACGTCCGGCCAGGCGGCGAATTTTCCGGCGGACACCGACACCGCTCCAAAATCCGAGCGCGCAAATTATTTTGACGCGGGCGTTTCACAAAAAATCGGCAAGCATCTGCAACTCGGCGTGGACGGCTATTACAAAACCGCGCGCAATCAATTGGACGACGGATTGTTCGGGCAATCGCTCGTGCTTTCGGCGTTCAATTATGCCCAAGGCCGGATTTACGGCGTGGAATTCACCGGTGCTTACAACCTCGGTGGATTTTCCAGTTACGCGAATCTCGCGTGGTCGCAGGCTTATGGCAAAGACTGGAATTCATCGCAATTCCTGTTTGATCCGACTGATGCTGCTTACGTCCAAACTCATTGGATTTATCTCGACCACGACCAGCGCGTGACCGGCTCGTTCGGCGTCGCCTACATGTGGAGCGAGGGAAAAAATAAAAACACGCGCGTTTATTCGGACGCGCTTTACGGCAGCGGTTTGCGGACGGACGCGCCCGGCGTTCCGAACGGCGCAAGCGTGCCCGCTTATTACTCAATCAACCTCGGCGCGGAACAAAGTTTTCCCGTCGGTCAAAATAAAATCCTGAAAGCGCGCATTGATGTCGTGAACCTCACGGACAATTCCTATGTGTTGCGCGACGGCGGTGGCGTCGGTGTCAACGCCGCGTCTTACGGCGAACGGCTTGGATTCTTTGGCTCATTAAGCCTCGTGTTCTAAAAACAAAAGGCTTGCTCCGGCGCGAGTCGGAGCAAGCTGAAATAAATAAAATTATGATAAAAATCTTTCTTAACGGCGGGCCGGTCATGTGGCCGCTTTTAATTTGTTCCATCATCACCGTCGCCACGGCGCTCGAACGATTATTCTTCATCGTCCGCGAGCGTGTCCGGCGCAAGCCGGAACTCGTGGAAAAAATTCTCGAACGCGTCGAGCATCACGATTTGAACGGCGCGATCAAAATCGGAAACGACAATCGCGATTACGTCGCGCGCGTGCTCACGTTCGCGCTCGCGCATCGCGCGGAATCTTTTTCAAGCGCCGTATTACGCGCGGCAAACCTGGAACTGAAAAAATTCAATCGCGGACTCGCCGTGCTCGACACCATCGTAACGCTCGCGCCGCTGCTCGGTTTGCTCGGCACCGTTACCGGCATGATTCACGCGTTTGGTTTGCTCGGCGGACGCCAGCTTGACGCGCCCGAAGCCATCACCGGCGGCATTTCACAGGCGCTTATTGCGACGGCATTCGGCTTGAGCATCGCCATCGTCGCGTTGATTCCGTTGAACTTTTTGAATTCAAAACTCGAAGAAGCGCGGCACGACATCGAAGACGCCGCGACGCAACTCGAATTGCATCTGCAGCAATGCAAAGAATGCAAACATGAAGGAGATGCCAAATGAACATTCCCTCTCCTCGTTCGCGCAAGCGCGCGCGCATCGAAATCATCCCGCTCATTGATGTCATCTTTTTCTTGCTGGCAACGTTTATGATGGTGTCGCTTTCGATGGTAAAAAATGTCGGCATCAAAGTGAACCTGCCCGCCGCATCCACGAGCGCGCCGCAGGAGCGCAACGACCGCACAACCATTTCCGTCGCGCGCGATGGCAATTTATTTTTCAACAGCGAGCCATTGTCACTGGAACAATTGCCCGACCGTTTGCAACAATTGAAATCGGCGCAACCCGACCCGAAAGTGTTCATCAACGGCGATGAAAAAGCATTCTTCGGCGCGGCGGTTGAAGTGCTGGATGATTTGCGCAAAGCCGGAATCACAAAAGTAGCGATTGATACGAAGCTAAAGCAATGAATCGTGCATTGGTCATTTTTTACACGCTCGCTTTGGCGATTCACGCCACGATTTTGTTTTGGTTGAAACCGCCCGCACCCAAGCCGCCGAAAATTTTTAATGAAACTTACGTGGACGTGACGCTGACGCAGCCGCCACCACCAGAACCCGTTGTCGTTCCGCCGCCACCGCCGACCGAGCCAAAGCCGGAAATGATGATTCCTGAAACGAAACCTGAACCGCCGAAACCATTGCCGCCGCCGCCGCTCAAGCCGGTTGTCGTTCCGCCACCGCTGCAACCCAAACCGCCGCCGACCAATTATGTTTCGGTTTCACAGCCGACATTTGCAATGCAGGCGCAGCATATTTATCCACCGGAAGCCGCGCGACGGCACCAGCAGGGCGTCGTTACGCTTATGCTTTACATCAACGGAAGCGGCACACTCGATAAAATTGAAATTTTCAAAAGTTCCGGCTTCCCATTGCTGGATGAAGCAGCCATCAAAGAAATGAAGCAATCCCATTTTCAACCCGCAATGGACGGCGCGATTCCCATCCGCTCACGCGCACAAGCCAGCGTTACTTACCAGTTGCAATAAAATCATATCTTCAATGGGATTGGCCGGTCGGTCCGGCGGATGAGGTCTCGCTTGGCGTGATTTACGCGACAGCTTTCTGTGCGAAAAAAGTTTTTGCAGATGAATTTCCAAATGAAAAGAACCGAGATTTTCCAACCTCGACTTTCGGCGAGTTTAGTCGAGACAAAGCGCGGCGGCGGCGAGGACGGCGATGTGCGGCTTTTTGCTTCGGACAATCTTCAATCGTTTCAGGGAATTTTGAAAACGAAACGCCTTCAACTTTTCGCGCATCCGCTTTTCAAAAAATGGATACGATTTGCTGACCGAGCCGCCGAGCACAATGATTTCGGGGTCGTAAGCATAAAGCAACGCCATGATGGCATCGGCAAAGGCGTCGCCAAAGGAGGCGAGCTTTTCCCGCGCGTCGTGGTCGCCGGCCACGGCGCGTTGATCAAGAGTCGCGCCGTCCAATCCAAATTCGCGCTCGAAAAATCTGCCGCTGCAATAATGTTCAAATTCTTTTTCTTTGTATGGGATGTGGCCGATTTCGCCCGCGCCGCCATTGCTGCCGGAAAAAAGTTTGCCGTTGATGATCACGCCCGCGCCGAGTCCGGTGCCGACAATCAAGCCGATCAAATTTTTATGCCCTCGTCCGGCGCCATAATGCAATTCTCCAAGTGCAAAACATTTGGCATCGTTATTGACGAAAACGGGAACGCCAAAACGTTTCTCCAGGATTTTTTTGAGCGGCACTTTGCGCCATGACGGAATATTGGCAACGGAATAAACGATTCCTTTTTTGGCATCCACCAAACTCGGAACGTCAATGCCGATGCCGCGAATGCCCGGCTGGAAAATAGCTTTGATGGCCTGGCAAACCTCTTCGAGAACGATCTCTTGTCTGGCGCGCGAAGAAATGGGGCGCTTTTCCAACGCGATAATTTTTCCGTTTTGAACGAGTCCTGCGCGGACGTTTGTGCCGCCGAGGTCAACGCCGATGAATTTTAGATCTTTTGGCACGTGCGAATGATTTGTAAATTTTTACTTCAACTCGAAGGTGATGCTAAAAGTGCGCGAAAAGCTTGATTACGAAGAGGTGGATTGTTTGCCCGCATTTTTTCCAGCAGTCAGAAAATCCAGATACTCGATCAATTGCGTTTTCATTTCCTTGCGTGAGACGATTGCGTCAATCAAACCGTGGTCGAGAAGAAATTCCGTGGTTTGAAATCCCGGCGGCAATTCCGCCTGCGTCGTGTCCTTGATGACGCGCGGTCCGGCAAAGCCGATCATCGCGCCCGGCTCGGCGAGGATCAAATCACCGAGGCTCGCGTAACTGGCCATCACGCCCGCCGTCGTTGGATGTGTGAGGATGCTGATGTAAGGCAACCGCCGTTGCGCGTGATAGGCGAGCGCGGCGCTGGTTTTTGCCATTTGCATCAAGCTGAACATGCCTTCATACATCCGCGCGCCGCCGCTGGTGGAAATGATGATGACGGGAAATCCTTTTTCCGTCCCACGCTCGATGAGCCGCGTCAATTTTTCGCCGACAACGGAACCCATCGAGCCGCCGAGAAAATTGAAATCCATCACGCCGAGCGCGACGCGGTGCGCGCCGATTTTGCAAAGGCCGGTGACGACGGCGTCCTTGAGAGTCGTATTTTTTTTGTAGGCTTCGAGCTTGGATTTATAGGTTGCGACGCCCTTGAAGTTCAGAACGTCCACGCTTGTCATGCCCGCGTCCATTTCCTCAAACGTGCAGGTTTCGACGAGTGAATGGATCCGTTCGCGCGAGCCGATCTGAAAATGAAAACTGCATTTCGGGCAAACTTTCAGATTCTCGTCCAATTCCTTGTCGAAAATCATCGCGCTGCAAGTCGGGCATTTTGTCCAAAGTCCTTCGGGAATGTCGCGCTTTTTGGACTTGGATTTGCTGGCACCCAGCTTTGGTTTTTTGACAAAAGTCGTCTGCGCGACGGTCATCGGCGGCGGCGTCAACGCCGGCTCGATCGTTTCCGTGCCAAGCGATTTTTTTGTGAACGACGTGGTGTCCATGGGTTGCAAATGATATTCGATTCACAGCCCGCGCGCAACTGTCCAGACACAAACATCGCCTGCTCCGGCGGCGCGCAAAATTTTCGCGCACGCGCTCGTCGTCGCGCCGGTCGTGAAAACATCATCAATCAAAATTATTTTTTCGCCGGATAATTTTATACCGTCGCGGAAAGCAAATGCGTTTTTCACATTTGAAGCACGTTGGGCGCTCGTAAGGCGTGTTTGCTGCGTTGTCGGTAAAATACGTCGAATCCATTTTGCGTTCATTGGAATATTTGTCGCGGCGCTCAAACGCTTTGCAAGTCGCTCGGCTTGATTAAATTCTCGTTCACGATGTCTTGTGGGGTGTAATGGAACTGGAACTATGAAGTCCCATTTCTGTTCGCGCAAAACCGGCAATGCTTCACGCAGCAATAAATTAGCGAGAAAAGGTTCGAACCACAATTGCCGTGAATATTTGTAGCGAAGAATTGCTTCATGCACAGTATTGCCGAACAAACGAACGGCTGAACGCGCTGAACTAAAATAAATCTCGAAGTGTTTTTCGATTTCACGGCAATTCGCGCATTCAAAAGCCGTCGTGATGTCGCCTTCGAACGGCAAACCGCAGCGGTCGCAAAATGGCGGACGAATAAAACGGACTTGCGACCAGCATTTCGAGCAAATGAAACCGTCTTTCGCTATGGCGCGATGCTCTTCGCAAAGCTGGCAGGCTTCAGGATAGAAAAAATTAAGAGTTGTTAAAGGGTTGAATGGTTGAAGCGTTGAAACGATGGCCGATTTTGTCCGCTTCCACGCTTCCACGCTTAAACTCTTCAACGATTTCATTTAATCGTGTAAGGCAACCGCTTTTGCAGCGGCAGCAGTTGGAAAATAATCAGCGTGGCGATGAGAATTAAAAATGCAAGCCAGCCGTCCACCATTTTGCTGCCGCCCCAAAATGACACGCTTGCGCCGGCAGATTGAATTGTGAGCTTGCTAAAACTTTGCAGGATAAAAATCCAACTGCCATGCAAGCCGATGGAAAAATATAAATTGCCCGTGCGCTGATAGGCGAGGGCGAGAATGGCGCCAACAAGCGTCAGGCCAAGAAATTCCGGAATGAAGCCGTGAAAATCAAAAAGTTTTGCAAGCAAAATAAACCCGGAATTCCACTGAACAGACCCGGCAATGTCGGCCCGTTTCAAAAAATGCAGCAGTGCAAAAATCAAACTGCTGATGGCCAGCGCGAGCGGCCAGCCGAAGACGCGGCGCAATCCGCCGAAAATCGCGCCGCGAAATAAGATTTCTTCCAGCGCGCCGACAACAACCGCCGTTAGCAGCGCAAAAAAAATGGCGCCGACAATTTGATGGGCGGTTGCAGTTTGATTGAAACTGCGCGCGCCTTTGGCAATTTCAATCCCGACAACAATGGCGAGTGAAATGATTCCAAGCAAAATTCCTCCAAATAGTTTTTTCATCTGGCCGTAAGGCGGAACGATTCCAACTTCCTTTGGCGACGTTGCACCCAACGCGCGCATGAGCGGCCAAATGCCCGCAAGCGCGAGAAACAGAAATGCGCGGTCGAGATAACGATGAAATGGCGCGGCGGCAATTTTCGGAAATAACTGGGCGAACAGTTGCGCGAAATGCCAGAGCCACGGCGCAATCAGTGCCCCGCCAAGAAAAATAAACGCAATGTAAATGACCAGCGCGCGAAGTGGCCGCATGGACGGATGATAATTTTTCCAACGCCTGATGCAATTCGATTCCGCTCGAAATTTTTATTCGCGGAATCTTTTGCCGCGTGTTATCTCTTAATCATAATGGCGAACGGAGCGCAGGCCGAAGAAACAGCCGAAACCATCACGCAAGGGCGTTTTGGCGGGCGCTTCAATCTTCACGAACTTCTCAACAGCGGCGGCATGTCAGAAATCTGGCTCGTCACCGATTCGCGCGGCAAACCTTACGCGCTGCGAAAATTAAAGAAAGAATTGAAATACAATCTGCTGGCGCGACGGCGTTTCACGCACGGATGCGAAGTGCTTTCGAAAATCAACGACAGTGACCATATCGTTGGTTACGTCGAACATGGCAAGCTCGAAGGAACGCCGTATATGCTGATGGATTATGTCGAGGCGGAGAACTTGAAGGAATTGTTTGCGCGCGGCGACCCGTTGCTGGCGGAAAACGTCGCGCAAATCCTGATAGACGCGGCGGTCGGGTTGAATCACGTCCACGAAAGCGGTTATATGCACTTGGATTTCAAACCGGAAAATATTTTGGTCACGCGCAACGGCAACGTGCGGCTGATTGATTTCGATCTGGCGCAGCCGATTCCCGACAAACCGAAAAAATTTTCCAAAAATCCCGGCACGCCCGGTTACATGGCGCCGGAGCAATTGCAGCGGCAGCCGATTGACGCGCGTGCGGATATTTTTGCCTACGGCGTTTCCGCTTACGAATTGGTGACGAACCACAAGCCGTTTCCCGGCGGCACACCGGCGGAGATTCTCGCCGCGCAATTGGAGCCGAACAATCCGACGCCGATTCGCGAGCACAATGCCGACCTTCCCGCCGCGCTGGAAAAAATTATTCTCAAATGCCTCGCACGCGAACCGGAGCGCCGTTATCCGTTCACGAGCGTGCTCGTGCGCGAATTGCAGAACGTCCTTTACGTTTGAGCGCGGAAAATTTCTTTACTCACTCCGTCTGCTGATTATCCTATCCGTCTGATTTTTTGAAATAATTTATGGCGAAACTTACGGTTCGAGACTTGGATGTTCGCGGCAAACGCGTCTTTGTGCGCGTGGATTACAACGTGCCGATGGAAGAAAAAAACGGTGAAATGGTCATCAACGATGAAACGCGCATCAAGGAAACGCTGCCGACGCTCAAATTGCTCATCGAAAAAGGCGCGAAAATTATTTTAGCCGCGCATTTGGGCCGTCCAAAAGGCAAACGCGAATCTTCAATGTCGCTGCGCCCCGTTGCTTTCAAATTGCACGAACTTCTCGGAATTCCTGTTGAATTTGCGGACGATTGCATCGGTGAACACGCGGAAAAAATTGTCGCTACTTTGAAAGATGGCCACATCGCGCTGCTGGAAAATGTCCGTTATCACAACGAAGAAGAAGCGAACGATCCGGCATTTGCAGAAAAACTGGCGAAACTCGCGGACGTTTATGTCAACGACGCTTTTGGCGCGGCGCATCGCGCTCACGCTTCGACGGAAGGCATCGCGCGCGTGATTGCCAAGCGCGGCGGCAAATGCGCGGCGGGATTGCTGATGGAACGCGAATTGAAATTTCTCGGCGATGAATTGGAAAATCCGGCGCGTCCGTTCGTTGTCATTCTCGGCGGCGCGAAAGTTTCTGACAAAATCAAGGTCATTGACCGTTTGCTCGAAAAGGCGAACACGATTTTGATTGGCGGCGCAATGGCTTACACTTTTAAACTCGCGCATGGTGAAAAGGTCGGAAAATCGCTCGTCGAGCCTGACCACAAACAGACTGCGCTCGACGCTGAAGCCAAAGCAAAAAAACTCGGCGTGAATTTTCAATTGCCAACGGACATCGTCGTTGCGACCCCAGTTGACTCCGGCAAGTTGAACAAAAAAGGAAAACCGGTTTATGATTTTACGAATGTTCGCACGGTTCGCGGCGATATTCCTGACGATGCGGAAGGTTTTAGCATTGGCGAAGAGACCGCGCGTAATTACGCCAAAATTATTTCGAGCGCGAAAACGATTTTGTGGAACGGCCCGATGGGAATGTTCGAGGACGCACGTTTTGCCGCCGGCACGAATGCCGTCGCGCAAGCTGTTGCCGATGCGACGCAAAAGAACGGTGCAAAAAGCATCATCGGCGGCGGCGACAGCGTGAAGGCGTTGAACAAGGCCAAGCTCGGCGACAAGGTGACATTTATGAGCACTGGCGGCGGCGCGAGTTTGGAATTTTTGGAAGGCGCAGTTTTGCCCGGCGTCGCAGCACTTTCAGAAAAATGAATTAACGCAAAGGCGCAAAGAAGCGAAGACGCAAAGATGACTGAAAATGAAATCAGCAAAGTGATTGTTGACAGTGCGATTGAGGTTCATCGCACATTAGGTGGGCCGGGTTTGCTGGAATGCGTTTACGAGGAAGCGGTGGTTGACGAATTGGAACGGCGTGGAATGAAGGTGGAACGGCAGCTTTCGGTTCCAATCATTTACAAAGGCAAACAGCTCGGAATGCCATTGCGGTTGGATTTGAAAGTGAACGGATTGGTTTTAATTGATAATAAGGCGGTGGCCGAATGGAATCCAATTTTTGAAGCGCAAATGTTAACTTACTTGCGCTTGACGAAATTGAAATTGGGATTGGTCATTAACTTTGGCGAGCAATACGTTAAAAATGGAATTCATCGAGTCGTGAATGGTTTGTAAAAATCTTGCGCCTTTGAACCTTTGCGTCTTTGCGTTAAATTTTTTAAAAATGAATAAAGAACGAAAATTAATCATTGCGGGCAACTGGAAGATGAACAAAACCGTTGCCGAGGCGCTGGCTTTGGTGGACGACTTGAAACGCGATCTCAGTAAAGTGAAGGAAGTGGACATCGTGGTTTGTCCGCCGTTCACCGCGCTCGAATTAGTTTCAAAGGCGATTCTTGAAACGAAAAATATCCGGCTCGGCGCGCAAAACATGAGCGAGAATAATTTCGGCGCGTTCACCGGCGAGATTTGCGCGGGAATGCTCAAGGAATTTTCCGTGCGCTACGTCATTCTCGGCCACAGCGAACGACGGCAATACCAAAAAGAACCGGACGCGCTCATTGCAAAGAAAGCTTTGGCAGCGCACGCAGCGACGCTCAAACCGATCGTTTGCGTCGGTGAAACTTTAGCCGAACGCGAAGCGAACGAAACCGAAAAGGTTTTGGAAACGCAAGTGCGCGGAAGCCTTGCCGGTTTGACGAAGGAGCAAATGGTCGAGACAATTCTCGCTTACGAACCGGTTTGGGCGATCGGCACTGGCAAAACGGCGACGACGCAGCAGGCACAGGACGCGCATGCATTCATTCGCAAATTGCTCGCGCAAATTTTTGATGAAACGACCGCGCGTAAAGTTCGCATTCAATACGGCGGCAGCGTCAAGCCCGGCAATGCGAAGGAATTAATGAGCCAGCCGGACGTGGACGGTGCGCTCGTCGGCGGCGCGTCGCTTGAGTCGAGAAGTTTTGCTGACATTATCAAAAATTCAATTTAAGATTAGCCATGACCTTTATCGCAGGAATTCTAACGGTGTTGCTCGTGCTTGATTGCGCGGTGCTGATTTTGTTGGTGCTCATCCAGTTGCCAAAGAAGGACGCGGGCGCGGGCCTCGCATTTGGCGGCGGCGCGGCGGACGCGTTGTTCGGCGCAGGCTCCGGCAACGCGCTGACGAAAATCACGAAATATGCTGCGGCAATTTTCTTTGCGCTGGCGCTGTTTCTCGGGTTTGCGGAAGAGCGTTTGCACAGCACCAACACGGAAACATTCGAAAAAGCGCTGCAACAAAAACAATCACAAATGCCGGCTGCGCCCGCACAAATGCCGCCTACAACTTCATTGCAAACAACGGCAACTGCAACCAGCGCCCCGGCTGCAACAGTTCCCACTGAAGCGCCAACCACGATGCCGGCTGCCGGAACCAATTCACCGGCGAAATAAGCGATGATTACGGAAGCCGGAAGCCGGAAGCCGGAAGCCGGAGTTCAAAGATTGCGCGCAGCGAATTTTCTTGCTTGTCATCTGATTTCCATCTTCTGTCTTCTGACTTCCGGCTGCGCGCGCCAAGAACCACCTGCGGATGTCACCATCATCAATGGTGGCGAGCCTGAATCGCTTGACCCGGCCATCATCACCGCGCAAATAGACAGTCGCATCGTTGCAGGTTTGTTTGAAGGCTTGACGCGGCTTGATCCAAAAACCGCGCGACCGATTCCCGGATTGGCTGAACGCTGGGAGATTTCGCCGGACGGAAAAATTTACACGTTTCATTTGCGGACAAATCTTGTCTGGTCAACCGGCGAGCCGATTCGCGCCGACGACGTGGTTTACTCATGGATTCGCGCTCTGAATCCGGCGACCGCTTCGGATTATGCCGGACAACTTTACTATCTAAAAAATGCGCAGTCATTCAACGAAGGCAAGATCACAAATGCTTCGCTTGTCGGCGTTCATGCGCTTGATCCGTTCACTGTTCGTGTGGAATTGAAAAGTCCCACGGCATTTTTTCTCGACCTTTGCGCATTTCAAACTTTGTGCGTCGTGCCGCGCCAAACCATTGAAAAATACGGCGACCGATGGTTGATGGCAAAACCGCTGCCGGTCAGCGGTCCGTATGAACTTGCTGATTGGCGAATCAACGACAAAATCCGTTTGCGAAAAAATCCACGTTATTGGGATGCGACCAACACACAATCCGAAATCATTGACATCCTGCCGGTCGGCTCGCCGAATGCCGCCCTGAATTTTTATGAACACGGCCAGGCCGATGTCGTCTGGGACAAGGAACTTATTCCATCGCAATTGATAGACGTGCTGATCAAGCGTCCTGACTTTCATTCATACAATTATCTCGGCACTTATTTTGTGCGTTTCAACGTGACGAAAAAACCGTTCGACGACCCGCGCGTTCGCAAGGCATTGGCGCTGGCGATTGACCGCGAACGCATCGTCAAGAAAATCACGAGGGCAGGGGAGCGGCCGGCCTTTCATCTCGTGCCGGATGAAACTGCGCATTACATTCCCGGTGACGGCCTCGGTTACAATCCCGATCTTGCCAGAAAACTTTTGGCTGAAGCGGGTTATCCGGGTGGCAAAGATTTTCCGCGCTTCGAATATTTGTTCAACGCTTCTTCCGGCGGCGACAAAATTCACGAAAACGTGGCCATCGAGATGCAGCAGATGTGGCGCGATGAACTCGGCATCCAGATGGATTTACGCCAGATGGAAACGAAAGCCTTCTGGGGCGCGCAATCACACTTGCAATACACACTGTCGCGTTCCAGTTGGATCGGCGATTACAATGACCCCAACACATTTTTAGGGATGTTCACCAGCACGGACGGAAATAATCGCACCGGCTGGGCAAATCCCAAATACGACGCGCTCATCGCTGCGGCAGGCAACGAGCCGGACCTGCAAAAACGCGCGCAAATTTTTCGCGACGCCGAAACGATCCTTGTTCGCGACGAAGTGCCGATCATTCCGCTCTTTTTTTACGTCGGCGTGAATTATTTTGACACGAACAAGATACAGGGAATTTACGAGAACATCATTGACGTGCATCCGTTGCAAACCATCCGCAAGGTCAAAACAAAATGAAATTTTTCTCTGCGTCTTGGCGTCTCTGCGGTTAAATAATCGCCGATGTATTTTGTCCGGCGCATCCTGTTCGCGATTCCGCTGCTGCTGTTCATCAGCGCGCTGGCATTTTTTTTGGTTCACGCCGCTCCGGGCGGGCCGTTCGACCGCGAGCGTGCCCCCGCATCGCCGGAGATCGAGCGCAACCTGAAATCGAAATATCATTTGGACGAGCCGATCTGGAAACAATATCTGCGTTACGTCAACGATTTGGCGCACGGCGATTTTGGTGTTTCGCTCAAATATCGCAACCACACGGTCAATGACATCATTGCGCAAGGATTGCCCGTCTCGATGACGCTTGGCGGACTCGCGTTTTGCTTTGCGATGATTGTCGGTTTGCCGATCGGATTTATCACGGCGGCCAAACGCGGTCGCTGGGAAGATTTCGCCGGAAGTTTTTTTGCCGTGCTCGCCGTTTGCGTTCCCGGCTTTGTTGTCGCGCCGGTTTTGATTTTAATGTGTTCAATCAAATGGCGCTTGCTGCCGGTAGGACTTTGGGAAACACCGTGGCACATGATTTTGCCGCCAATCGCCCTCGGACTTTTCTTCGCCGGAAAAATCGCGCGTATTTTCCGCGAAGGAATGTTGCAGGCCGCGCAATCTGAATTTGTCACCGCTGCGCGCGCCAAAGGCCTTGCCGAACATTCACTGCTGCTCAAACACGCGGTTCGCATCGCGATTTTGCCGGTCGTTTCCTATTCCGGCCCGATGCTCGCCGACTTGCTGACCGGCTCGTTCATCATCGAAAGCATTTTCCAGATTCCCGGCATCGGCGTTTTTCTCGTGAACAGTTCGCTCAACCGCGACTACACCGTCGTCGTCGGCCTCTCGCTCCTTTACGCGATGCTGCTGATTGGAATGAATTTGGCCGTGGACTTTATTTACACCTTGCTCGACCCGCGAGTGAAATATGAATGATGCTCCTCGACAACTTGCCTTCCGACGTTTCAAACGCCATCGCGCCGCCATTTTGAGCGCGTGGTTTCTTGCATTTCTACTCGTCATCGTTCTCGCGTGGCCGCTGATTTTGAAAATTGTGGGGACACATTTTGCGCAATTGCACAATCCCGACCAGCTTTCGGACGCGCAATTCGCGCCGCCGTCCTCGCAACATTGGTTCGGCACAGACGTTCACGGACGCGACCTTTTTTCGCGCGTTCTTTACGGCGCGCAAATCTCGCTGCTCGTCGGCGTCGTCGGCACGCTGGTAAGTCTGGTCATCGGCGTTTTGTGGGGCGCGATTGCCGGTTACGCCGGTGGGCGCACCGACGCGATTCTCATGCGCATCGTGGACGTGCTGTATTCGCTGCCAACGATCATTTTTGTCATCGTCCTGCTCACGACGCTTGGCGAAATCATCAAGCAATCGCATCTCGTCCAAAATTCACCGGCGCTTGCAAACAGTTTGCGCGTGATTCTTTTGTTTGTCGGCCTTGGTGCGGTTTCGTGGCTGACGATGGCGCGAATCGTAAGAGGGCAGGTGTTGTCGTTACGCACGCGAGCATTTGTGGAAGCCAGCCGCGCTCTCGGCGCAAAGCCTCATTGGATTATCGCGCGTCACATCATTCCGAACATTCTCGGCGTCGTGATCACTTATCTCGCGCTGACGATGCCCGCCATCATCCTTTACGAATCGTTTTTGAGTTTTCTGGGACTCGGCGTGCAACCGCCGATGGCCAGTTGGGGCACGCTCATCGCCGAAGGTGTTTCGCAAATCAATCCGATCCGTATTTACTGGTGGCTGATTATTTTTCCCGGCGGAATTTTGGTTTCAACGTTGCTTGCGCTGAATTTTCTCGGCGACGGACTGCGCGACGCGTGGGATGTCAAAAACCGGAATTAGCTGGGCGAATTTGAATCGGGCTTTTCCGATTCGCCAACGTATTCGAACTTGATGAGCATCCAGGGTTGCATCAACGAACTCGTGATCGAATTGAAACAATAGGTCTTGCGAAAGAAAGTTTTCAAATTCGCTGCTTCTTTCTTGCGCGACGCGGCGAATGGCTTTTTACTCGTTGCGTGATTGCCGACATAATGCTGCTTCCCGCGCTGATTCCGCTCGCGCTCATTTGTCTTCTTTTGCCGCTGGGATTGCTGGCGACGGTTTTTTGGATCTGGATGTTGATTTCTGCGGCGCAAAATAAAGGGTTGGATGAAGGCGAAAAAATCGCGTGGGTTTTGATCGTGGCGCTGCTGCATTTTATCGGCGCGTTGATTTATTTTTTCATCGGGCATCCCAAACGGAACACACCACGGGCAACCACTTGAAATATGGATTTGAAAGAATTTAACGACGACCAAAAAAAAGCGCTGTTCGACCTGCTCGTCCTCGGAATGTATGCCGACGGCAATCTCGATTTGATCGAAGACGAAAAGGCCAAACGCATCCTCGACACGGTTGCGTTTCCCTCGGAGAGCGAACGCCAGTATTTTCTTGATGGAAGTTTTGCGCGCGCGCGAAAGCACGGCGCATCGCCGGAAGCGTCGCGTCGTTACATCGCTGCCATCGCGAAACATTTCCCGACGTTGGAAATTCGCCGGCAGGCTTACAGTGCGCTTGAAGATTCCCTCTCCAGCGACAATAAAATCGCTGACCAGGAATGCAAACTGCTGGTCGTCGTCTCGGAAGAGTTCAAACTTTAGCGCGCGTTGGTAAATTATTTTGCGAAACCGCGCCGGTAATCTTCAATGCGCCAGCGTAGAAACGGTGTGCAATGTTTCGGCGTTGCCTTGTTTCGCAGCGGCCAATAAGAGTTGAAATCGCGTTCCAGCTTCTGCAATTCACGGATACCGGTTCGCGCCAATCGTTTTGCTTCTGAAACTTTTCCGGCATTGGCGGCTTGCTGCCATAGCATGAACTGGCATGATTGCGCCGCCATGCGCGCCGCCAAATCGAATTCGCGCCGCAAAATATCCGGTCTGGTAGGGCGCGCACTCCGCTGCGCGCCGTGATTTGAAATTGCAATTTGTTTTTCAATCTCTATCAGCGCCGCGCGAATATTCTTCGGCGGAATTTTCGAAAACCATTTCAGCCCGTTGCGACAAAACAATTCGCGGTCTTCCGGCTTCGGCGCGGCGATGGCTGTGCCGATTGGTGTTTCATTCGGCGCATTGACGCCAACCTTCTTGTGCGCAAAACCAAGTTCAAACGCAGCTTTGGCGATCTTTGGATCTTCAAAAACGTCGCGGCCTAAAACCGGAACCAGTTTCGATTCATCAAAATCTTTTGAATTCCACGCCAGCGATGCACCGGCAAGAAACATTGGCCAACTCGTTGCGAGTGGCTGCGGATGACCGCCGTCGCCCCAATCGGTGACGAGATAGCCGATTGCGCGGAATTTTTTTCCAGCCTTCGCCGCCGCGCGCAAATTTGCCAGCGCGTTGTCGTGTTTGCCGATGAGCGTCTGCCAGGTTGAAGTGCCGGGACAAACATAAAATGGAATTTTTGCTTTGGCGAATTGCGCCGCTTCGCGTTCAAACGGATGATTCGCTTCGTAACCCCAATTCAGCGCAACCACGTTTTTCGGCAATTGCGAAATTAATTTCGGATACTTCAAAATGATGTCGCCCCAGAACATCATTGTTCTGTCGCGGGCAGAAACTTCGCTGTGAATCTTTTTGAGAAAATCCAAATAAACTTTTCCTTTGCCGAATTGCTCGCAAAGATTTTTGCTTTGGCCACGGCCTAAATCCCAGGTCTCGTCGCAGCCGACATTAAAAAACTTGCTCGAAAAATTTGGCAGCAATTCATCGTAAAGCCCGCGCAGAAATGGAATCGTGCCCGGATGATTCGGCGCGAGCGTGGTCGGACGACGGACAAATTCTTGATTGCCAGTGGCGGCATCGCCACCTTCGTAAGGCGCGGAAACTTCGGCGAGCTTTTTGAGTTTCGGATGTTCGAGAAAATATCGCAGATGGCCGAAGGAATTTTGATTCGGCACGAGGTCAATGCCGAGTTCGCGACAGCGCGCGTCGAGAGTTTGAATTTCTTTCGCCGTCAGCGCGCCCCAGCTTTGCCAGACGGATTTGTAGTTGCGATAGGCAAACGTGTGCTCGGTGTAAAGTTGCAGCTCGTTGATCTTGAAATCAGAAAGTTTTTCGGCGAGATCGAGCAGGGTTTCCAGCTTCGGCACACGGCCACGCGAGACGTCGAGCATCACGCCGCGACGCGAAAAATCCGGCCAGTCGCGGATGCGCAGGCAGGGCAGGCGGCGACCGTATTCGCGCAGCAATTGCCGCAACGTCGCCGTGGCCGCGCGCAAGCCGCCGGTTTCGCGGAAGGAAATTTCAATTCCGGTTTTAGAGATCGCCAGCGCGTAGCCTTCGGGATGATTTGGCGCGGAATGGGTGCGAACGACTTTGATTGCGGCCAGCGGTTTCTGCTTCGGCAGCGTGAACGTGCCGCGAAGAATTTTCAGCGCGCAAGGGCAGGGGAGCAGGTTCAATTTGGAACGGTTCGACATCGGCCTTTAATTAGCCACAGATTAAACACGGATTAAACATGGAAAAGCTAGAAAATGCGTTTTCATTTATTAAGGCAACAATACTTATACAATGCTTGTCAGAAAAAATAAGAATGTGCTTATCGAACACTAGAGCGTATCTCATAAATGTCTCAAGAGGATGATTACCGCCGCCAAATGAACAAACCCTTGAAAATTCTCCGCGTGGTATTCATAACGGACCACCAGCCGTCGGAAGCTGAAGAGCCAGGCGAAGAGCCGCTCAATT
>DASQOZ010000067.1:0-2768 GCA_035644195.1 Candidatus Methylomirabilota bacterium
AATCAAAACCATGTTGCAACGCGGCTATATTTTGCTGCCCGAAGGCGAACACGGAAATGTCATCAGCTTCACACCGCCGCTAACAATTTCCAAACCTCAACTGACGAAAGCGTTGAACGAATTGAAAAAGGTTTTAACCACGGATTAACACAGATGGACACAGATAAAATTCACAAATTCGGACGCAAAGTTTTCAATCCGTGTTTATCCGTGTCCATCTGTGGTTCAATTTTCCGATGAAACTTTCTGAAATGCGCGAACTGCTGGCGAAGCGCGACATCCATCTCACGAAATCGCTCGGCCAGAATTTTCTGCATGACGCCAACCAATTGCAAAAAATTGTTGAGGCGGCGGAATTATCGAAAGCCGATAAAGTTTTTGAAATCGGGCCGGGACTTGGGCCGTTGACGGAATTGCTTTTGGAAAATGCCGGCGAGGTTCTGGCGATTGAAATGGACCGTCGGCTCGTGGAAGTTTTACGCGAACGATTTCCGCAATTGAATTTACTTCACGACGACGCGCTGGAATTTTTGCGACGCGAGCCGCGCGACTGGAGCGATTGGAAGCTCGTCGCGAACCTGCCGTATTCCGTCGCCTCGCCGATCTTGGTGGAACTCGCGCAATCGCCCCGGCGACCGGAGCGCATGGTCACGACGCTGCAACTCGAAGTCGCGCAGCGGCTGATGGCGCAGGCCGACGACGACGATTACGGCGTGCTGACGCTGCTCGTCCAGCTCGATTACGAGCCGCGCGACAGCTTCAAGATTCCGGCGGACTGTTTTTTCCCCCCGCCGAACGTGGACTCGATGTGCGTCGTGTTGCAACGCCGCGCCCGGCCCCTGCTCGCCGACGGCCAGCGCGCCGCGTTCATGAAGATCGTGAAGCGCGCGTTCTCGCAACGGCGCAAGATGATGATGAAATTGTTGAAACAGGATTGGGCGGCGGACAAACTGGCGGCCGCATTTGCTGAATTAAAAATCTCGCCGCAGGAACGCGCGGAGAAATTGAGCTTGGAACAGTTCGTGGCGCTGACGGAAAGACTTTTTAGCCACGGATGAAACACGGATTAAACTTGATCCGATCCGCTCTTTTGATCAATTGATCATGCGTGCTGAATAGAAAAACCACGCGCATACGATTCGCTCGTTGAGCAATATGAGCGAACTGTTGCAACCAGCAAAACAGAAATCGTGCTTTGAGCCAAAAACTTTCATTCGCATTAGATTTGAAGCTGGAACTTTTCCAGTTAGAAGAATTGCCGCGCGCTCGCGCATTGGCTGAAAGCGCAAACGGAGTTTTGTATTGTTGGAAAACAACCGGAATTTTTAATTGGTTGGAAAAAGGAATTTCAATTTGCGACGTTTTGGGAATTGTTATTTTGCCAAAAGATTTGCCAGAACAAATTGATTTGCCCAATGATTCTTGCAAAGCTGCTTGAAGAAAGTCATCTGCTTGCAAAATTGCGGAAGGCAATTGTCTGTGCGCGATTGTTTGAAGGCCGCCAAGAATTGCGTTCATGTTTGGTCAAAGTGGCGACATTCGATCTCGGCAACGAAGAAATTTATGAACAGATAAAAGCCGATTACGAACTTGTCCGCAAAACGATCAAAACGAAAGGCTTTGAAGCTTTGACTGGTAAAATGGGCGTCTTGGTTCAGCCGCGAACCAAAGGCGCAGGTCATGGCAGCACGAGCCGGGCATTTTACGCGCGAAAAGCCTTGGTCAGCAAAATTCTTGGAATGGAAATTAAAAAGAGCGTTTAATTGCACCCGACAAACTTTTTAAGTCGCGGAAATTCCAATTGCAAATCGCGCCACGCCAGTTTGTCAGCTTGCAAATCGGTTTTGCAATTTTCGCGATAAAAGCAAAATGCAAATTCCCAAGCATGATTTTCTTTGGCGGTTAATTTGGCAATTCGCTTTTGCGTTTTCATGAGTTAAGCAGATCAAAATTGAATTTGTCCGTCAACTTTTATTCACCGAAAATAATTTTATTTCTTATGGCCGAAGAAATTTTTGACATCGTCAACGCGCGCGACGAGGTGGTCGGGCAGAACACGCGGCGCGAGGTTCATGCGCGCGGGTTGTGGCATCGCGCGGTCCATGTGCTGGTGTTCAATGCGCGCGGCGAGGCGTTTCTCCAGAAGCGCTCGATGCGCAAGGACATCGCCGCCGGCAAGTGGGATTCGTCGGCGTCCGGCCATCTGGACAGCGGCGAGGATTACGACGCGTGCGCGGTGCGCGAATTGCGTGAGGAGATCGGCCTGCGCCTGTCGCAGACGCCGCGGCGGCTGTTCAAGGTTGGCGCGCGCCAGGAGACGGGCTGGGAATTCTGCTGGATTTATCGCTGCGAAAGCGACGGGCCGTTCGTCCTGCATCCCGAAGAAATCGAGTCGGGCGCGTGGTTCGCGCCGGACGCGGTGACGAAGTGGGTAAACGCGCAGCCGCAGGATTTCGCGAGCGCGTTTGTGTTGATCTGGAAAATGTTTCTGGCCACAGATGGGCACGGATAAACACGGATAAAGGCATCCGCAGATTTCGCAGATTGTTTTCAAGGATTTGTTTTACCTGCGAAAATCAGCGTAATCTGCGGATAGGTTTTCAGCGCACAGTCAAAATCTCCGGTCGAAATTGGCCTATAAATTGATTCGGTAATCGTCTGTCAAAGGAGCCGGCGACAGGATTTTCCATCGCGACGTGGCCGTCGGCGAAAGTCACGTTCGCCTTTTGTGAATGGCGGAAATGGCCGTTGGGCTGATAATTTGGACT
>DASQOZ010000068.1:0-2883 GCA_035644195.1 Candidatus Methylomirabilota bacterium
TGAAGGCGAAGCGATTCGCATTCATCCGCTGGTTTGCACCGCTTACAACGCGGACTTCGACGGCGATCAAATGGCCGTTCACGTTCCGCTTTCAGTCGAGGCGCAAATGGAAGCGCGTTTGTTGATGATGGCGACGAACAATATTTTCTCGCCGTCGTCCGGCAAGCCGATCATCACGCCGACGCAGGACATCACGCTCGGTTGTTATTATGTCACCGCCGAACCGCGCAAAGCTGCTCCGGCGAATTCAAAAGATTTGCCGTTGTTCGGCTCGAAGGTGGAAGTTCAATTTGCCTACGACGACGGCGGTTTGAAAACGCACGACCGCATCCGCCTGTCGAATCCTGATTTTGGCAAGCCGACTGTTTTCGGAAATGCGGACAAAAAAGTCATCGAGACGACCGTTGGCCGCGTCATTTTCAGCGAAATCTGGCCGGACGAATTGGGTTTCCCGAACAAGTCGGTCAAGAAATCCGAACTCGGCGACATGATCTGGAAGTGTTACAAATTTGCCGGCCACGAAAAAACCGTCGTGATGCTCGACAAATTGAAAGAGCTTGGCTTCCGCGAAGCGACGAAATCCGGCGTGAGCATCGGCATTGACGACATGATTGTGCCGAAAGAACGCGACGAGCAGATTGACAACGCGCAAAAGCAAATCAAGGAAGTCGAAAAACAATATCGCAAAGGTGTCATCACGCCGGGCGAACGTTACAACAAAATCGTGGACATCTGGACGCATTGCACGGATCAGATTTCCGGCGTCATGTTCAAGACGCTCGAAGCCAATCAGGGCAAACGCGAATACAATCCAGTTTGGTTGATGGTGGATTCCGGCGCGCGCGGCAATAAACAGCAAGTGCGCCAGCTCGCCGGTTTGCGCGGCCTTATGGCCAAGCCGAGCGGCGACATCATCGAAAAACCGATTCTCGCGAATTTCCGCGAAGGATTGTCCGTGTTGGAATACTTCATTTCAACTCACGGCGCGCGCAAAGGTCTGGCCGACACCGCGCTCAAGACGGCGGATTCCGGTTACATGACGCGCAAGCTCGTGGATGTGTCGCAGGACGTGATCATCCAGGAAAAAGATTGTGGCACGACGAACGGCATTTGGGTCAGCGCAGTTTATGAAGGCGAAGACGAAGTCGTGAAACTCGGCGACCGCTTGGTCGGACGTTTTGCATGCGACGACATTTTGAATCCGACGAACCCGAAGGAACATTTGATTCGTGCGAATGAAGAAATTGACGAAACGAAAGCGAAAGCGATTGAATCCACCGGCATTGACCGGATGCGCATTCGCTCGGTGCTGACTTGCGAAAGCAAGCACGGCATCTGCAAGCATTGCTATGGACGCAATCTTGCGACCGGTGCGCTGGTTAAACTCGGCGAGGCTGTCGGCATCATCGCCGCGCAATCCATCGGCGAACCCGGCACACAGCTCACGATGCGCACATTCCATATCGGCGGAACCGCATCGCAGGTTTTCAAACAGCCGCAGATCAAATCTAAATTCGACGGCATCCTTCGTTACAACGAATTGCGCGTTGTGCAATTGGAAGACGGCAACAACATTGTGTTGAACAAAAACGGCACGATTTCAATCCTCGGCGACGACGGACGCGAATTGGAAAATCACACCATTGTCATCGGCGCGGTCATTTCCGTTAAAGACGGCGGCAAAGTTAAGAAGGGCGACACGTTCGTCCAGTGGGATCCGTATAATGTCCCGATCTTGTCGGAGAAAGCCGGCAAAATTAAATTCCACGACATCATCGAAGGCGTGACGATGAAACAGGAAATGGACGAGACGACGCAGCAGGAAGCAATGGTCGTCATCGAACATAAGGAAGATTTGCATCCGCAAATCATCATCAGTGACGACAAGGGCGAAGTCGTGGCGAATTATCCGATTCCGTCCGGCGCGCACATCGTCGTGAATGAAGGCGATAAAATTGTCGCGGGAACATTGATGGCGAAAACGCCGCGCAAAACTTCCAAGACGAAGGACATCACCGGCGGTCTGCCGCGCGTTGCCGAATTGTTCGAGGCGCGCCGCCCGAAAGACGCATCGGAAATTTCCAAGATTGACGGCCTCGTTGATTTCGGACCGAGCGTTCGCGGCAAGCGTTGCGTTCTCATCAAAGACGCGCAGACGCAATTGGAAGAGGAGCATCTCATTCCGATCGGCAAACACGTCATTGTTTTCAAGGGCGACATGGTCAAGAAAGGCCAGCAATTGACCGAAGGCCCGATGGACCCGCACGAAATTCTTGAAGTCTGCGGACCGCAGGAATTACAGGAGCATTTGGTCGGCGAAGTGCAGGAAGTTTATCGTCTGCAAGGTGTGACGATCAATGACAAGCACATCGAAATCATCGTGCGCCAGATGTTGCGCAAGGTTCGCATCACCGAACCGGGCGACACGGAATTTCTCTGGGGCGAACAGATTGACCGGCTTGCGTTCGAGGACGAAAATGAGCGCGTCGAGAAAAAAGGCGGCAAGCCCGCCGAAGCCTCGCCCGTGCTGCTCGGCATCACGAAGGCGTCGCTCGAAACCGACAGCTTCTTGAGCGCCGCGTCGTTCCAGGACACGACCCGCGTTCTCACCGAGGCGGCGACGCGTTCCAAAGTGGATTCGCTGCGCGGCTTCAAGGAAAACGTGATCATGGGTCACATCATTCCGGCGGGCACCGGTTTTGATTATCATCGCAAGGCGCAGCTCAAAGTGCTCGTCGAAATTCCTGACGAACCGGAAGTCGAAGAGCCGGTCGAGACGCCGGCGGAAAATCCATTGCTCGCATAAACGAAAATGGACTCAAAAACATATTGCAACAAGGAACGCATTTGCTATATTCCGCGTTCCATTTTTTAAGATATAAT
>DASQOZ010000069.1:0-12904 GCA_035644195.1 Candidatus Methylomirabilota bacterium
GCGATCGCGCTCGCGGCCACGGTCATCGGCGAGGCGAGGAACACTTTCGATTCCTTGTCGCCCATGCGGCCGGGAAAATTCCGGTTCGTCGCGCTGATGCAATTGATGCCCGCCTTGTTGATGCGGCCAAACGTGTCCACGGGACCGCCAAGGCACGCAGCGCAGCCGGCGTTCTCGGTCATTTGCACACCGGCGTCGGTGAGAATTTCCCAAATCGTTTTGTCACCCCAACGCGTGGATTGCAAATCGTTCACGATGTCCGGCGTCGCAGGAACGCCGAACGTATCAATTGTCACTTTGCGTCCGCGCAAAATTTTTGCGAACTCCACAAAGTCGCTCGTCTTGCCGCCGGTGCAGGAGCCGACATAAGCGCGGTCCAATTTCACGTCCATGTCCTTCGCCTTCTTGCGCTGGCCGGGATCGGGATGACACGCGACGGTCGGTTCGAGCTTGCTCATATCAACGACCATTTCGTAGACAAATTTTTCGTCCTTGTCGCGCGCGACCGGATTGTAACTCGCCTTCGTGCCGTTCAATTTCACACGCGCGTCCACATATTCCTGCGTGCGCGAATCAAATTCAAAAATGCCATTCTTGCCGCCAGCCTCGATTGCCATATTCGCAATCGTCATGCGGTCATCCATCGAAAGGCTCGCCACACCCGCGCCGTCGAATTGCATCGCGCGATACGTCGCGCCGTCAAAACCGATTTCGCCGATGCAATGCAAAATAATATCCTTCGCCATCACGCCCGGTTGCAATGCGCCTTCGAGCCGGAAATGCATCGTCTCGGGAACTTTGATGAGCAACTTGCCCGTGCCCATCACGAAGCCCGCGTCGGTATTGCCGATGCCGGTGGCGAACAGATTGAACGCACCCGCCATGCATGTGTGCGAATCCGTGCCGAAAAGAATTTCGCCCGGACGCGTGTGACCCTTTGCTGGAAGCGCGGTGTGACAAACGCCCGCGTAACGCGATCCATATTGCCGTTTCAACATCCCTTTGCTCGTGTCGAAATGCCAATGACCGTTTGGGTCGTCAATCACGTCGTAAAAATACGGCAGACCCTGCTCCTTCACGAAATCGCGGAGGATGTCCACGTTGCGGTTCGATTTGGAATCGGCGGTGAAAATGTAATGGTCGGGGATGATGACGATTTTATTTTTGTCCCAGACTTTGGCGTCCTTGCCGAACTCGCGCTTGAACACGCCGATGGTTCCCGGCCCGCAAACGTCGTGCGTCATGAGCACGTCGGCGTTGACCCAGATGTTGTCGCCCGCCTGGACTTTCGATTTGCCTGATGCCCGCGCGAGCAATTTTTCCGTCAATGTCATAGGCTCAACACAATAGCCGACGCACAGGGCAAGTTCAACTGAACAAACGGCATGAATGGTTATCGCCTAATCTGACAAAGGGCTATTTGACATTTGGGCATAGTGCAAACCGGATTGAGTTTATGGCAAACCAAACGCCGTTTGCGACGCCTTAAACTTCAGATGGCCCAAATGCCGCGCGAAATTTGGGAAATGAAATTACGGTCAGCGCCGCAGGCGCGGCGGATGAAATGGATGAAAAGAAAACAGCCGGAACACAGGCATGTTCCGGCTGATGTAGTATGGGCGTTTGTTGTGACGCCCGGGAAGATTCATTTCATTGCGAAATTATTTGGTTTGTTAATCTTCACGAAATGACATTAAGAGATCGGCGGGTTAAAGGCTATTAGGTGTAATCCTACCTTGCCTTTGGCGATGAAAATAATCCTGCGGCAAATACCAGGCGCCGCTGCCAACGTGAACCAATAATTTGGCGGCGCGCAATGGTGGCTGACCGCAAGGTCTGGCCGTGTGCAAACACCTTGAAGCTGCTCGCCGGTTTTATCAGAATTCCGGCATGAATTCATTTGTCCTGCGCTACATTAAAATAATTGAAATGACCGGCGTCCTGATGCGGATCTTCAGCTTCAGCCTCGTCAGTTGGCTTGGGCCGCAAAGTCCCTTCATGTTCGTCTGGGTATTCAACACCATAGATGCCGTCATGCTCACATGGTGCGCCACGCTCAAGCGCGACCGCGCCTACATCACGTTGAACGGCTTTTGGATTCTCGTTGGCATCATCGGCATATTGCGCGCGGGAAACATTTTGCGCTAACTCGCATTGCAAGACTTGAAGCTGTTGACGGATTTTATCGCGGACATGGCGATTGTTTAATCTAATGACAGTCCAAAAAAACAATCGAAGCCACGGTTCAAGTTCGTTTGATCGGATCAAGTCATTTAAGCGGGAAAGTGTCGGGATTATTTCTGCGAGAGCAATTGGTTGGTCTGGCGCAAGCGGTCGGCGAGGGTTTTCATGACGTGCGCGGCAAAGTAGGGATTGAGCTGGATGATGGAGAAGAACCGGCGCTGGTCAATCTTCGCAAGCCGGCATTCGCTGCGCGCAATGCAAGTGGCGACGCGCGGTGACTTGGTCTATGAGCGCCATCTCGCCGACGATGGCACCGCGCACAGAATTCTCGACAACTTTTTCGCCGACCACCGTTGTGGACAGATTTGTTTTCGCTGGCGCTGACGAACAACAGTTCCGCCTTCGTCGTCGATCCCAACCCCATCAATGGCGCGCGCTTTTATCGCGTGCAGAAGAATTAAATCCTTGCTGTTTTATTGCCGCTTGCGCGGCGAGCGGCGCAAGCCGTTTTGCAGCCACAAGCGCCAGACCATTGGAAATGCTTCGCGGATGATTGCCCCGGTAATTTTGGATTGGCCATGCACGCGTTCGGTGAAAACGATTGGCACTTCGATCACGTTCATTCCATCCCGCCAGAGTTTGTGCGTCAGTTCGATCTGAAAACTATAACCGTTCGAGTGGACTTTATTGAGGTCCAGCGACTGGAGTGCGCGACGGCGAAAACATTTGTAGCCGCCGGTCGGGTCGCTGAACGGCATTCCGGTAATGATGCGGACATAAACGCCAGCGCTGCGGCTCAACATCAGCCGTTTGAGCGGCCAATTGACGACGCGCACGCCGCCGGAATAACGCGAGCCAAGCACGAGGTCGGCGTTTTGATTTTTCGCAGCGGTAAGAAAATGGGGAATTTCGTCAGGATCATGTGAAAAATCACAGTCCATTTCGAAAACAAATTCGTAACCGCGTTCCAACGCCCATTGAAAACCGGAAATGTAAGCGCGTCCAAGGCCATTTTTTTCCGGGCGATGCAAAACATGAATTTCAGGATGCTTCGCGGCGAGTTCATCCGCGATTTTTCCCGTGCCGTCGGGAGAATTATCGTCCACGACGAGCAAATCCACTTTCACCGGCAGCGACAAAATGCGTTGCGCCATGCGCGGGAGATTTTCCCGTTCATTGTAAGTCGGCACGATGATCAAAGTGTCGTTCATGTAGAACCGAAATTGTTAAAGAGAATTGACCGCGAAAACAAGCCGCCAGTTCAACAACAAGTTTTTAATTTTGAATTTTGAGTTTTTAATTTACGCTTCGCATCATGTTCGCCTCGCTCATCACGAACGTGCTAAACCCCGGCTATTTGATTCATAATCCGTGGCTATTAATCGTCGCCGCATTTCAAATCTGGATGCTCGTTCATGCCATCCGCAATCGCGAATGGATTTGGGCGGTTTTCATTTTCATCGGCTGGGGAATTTCCGCGGTGATTTATTTCTTTCTGGTTTATCGCGCGTCGCCAACTTCGATGCGCGGATTTGAATTGCCCGGCGCGGGCAGCCGCGCTCGCATCAAACAATTGCAGGCGCAAATCCATCATCTCGACAACGCCTATCATCATTTCCAGCTCGGCGACGTTTATTTCCGGCGCGGCAAACTGGCCGAGGCGGAAAAATGTTATCGCGCCGCGCTCGAACGCGAGCCGAAGGACATAGACGCCCGCGCGCATCTCGGCCAATGCCTCGTGCGCATGAATCGTCCCGCCGAGGCGCGTCCGCTCCTCGAAAGCGTCATGCACGCGCAGCCCGACCACGATTACGGCCACACGATGATGGCGCTGGCCGAAACGCTCACCGCGCTCGGCGAGACCGACAACGCGCTGCAATACTGGCAGCACATCACGCAAAACCATTCCTATCCGCGCGCCAAAGTGCAATTGGCCGAACTTTACGCCGCGAAAAATCAAAATGATTTGGCGCGCACGGAATTGAAGGACGTTTTGAGTGACGACGTTCACGCGCCGGCGTTCCAACGCAAACGCGACCGCGTCTGGATTCGCCGCGCAAAAAGTTTGATGGGGAAGTTGAAATAATTTTGTAGGAGCCGAGGCTCAAACTAAAATTTTTTCTAAAGCCGCTCGCGCTTCCAAACGAACTTTCGGCGACATCCAAAGCGACGATTTTTCCAAGCCGAACCAAAGTAATTTCGCTTCCGGCATTTTTACAAGTTTGTTGGCCGCAGCCCAAAGCAGCACTCCAATTGAACCGTGAGCTTCAATTTTCAAAGATTCCGCCATCAATCGCGCCGCCGCGTCGTCGGTGAGAAACCAATCTGGTTTGATTTCAAGCGCCAAAGCCAGCGCCTCTGATTCGCCGCCATGCAAGAATCCGGCGCGTTGCCATTCCAAAGCACGACGTTGAGCAGTTGAAGAAAGCGTTTGAGGCTTTACAAATTTTGATGGCAATGCCGGGTTGAGCGAACGCAATTCGGCAGCGACCATCGGCGGCAGGAAAATTTCTCCAATGAGCGGGAGTAAGTGAAGTGCGCCTGCTTCATGCAAATGTAAAATCGGGCCGGTGTCCGCGACAAGCTGTTTCATTTCGCGGCGGGCTTTTCGTTCAAAGCCCACGAAATGTCTTTCAATTGCTGCTGTTCCAACAATTCAAAGCGGCGGCGGGAAATGAATTCACGCAAAGCGGCGCGCACGACTTCCGTCGCATTCTCAAACTTGCCCGTTTCCACGACGTCTTCAACTTCATGCGCCATTTGGTCGGGCAATTCCACTTGCAGCATTTTCATGGCAATAATTTAACCGCCTTGCCGCGTGAATCCAACTTTTCTTTTGCGCGCTCAAATGCGACAATGCGCTGTCGGGCTGCATTCGCCGCGCAAAAATTTTGATGGGAAAGTTGAAATGAAAATTAAATTCTAAATCTTGCAATTTTGATTTACGCTACATTTTATGGCAATTCCAGTGCATCTTACAGCCAAACTGGACGGCATCGCTGTGGAAAATTTGCTTTCTGATTGGCAATGGTTGGTTCGTGGAAAATTCACGCCTGTCCTGATGACAGCATTTGGCGATTTGTTTTTACGCAATGAAGCTGGTCAAATTTACTTTTTAGATTTGATGTGCGGAGAATTTAATCAAGTCGCGTCTTCACAAGAGGAATTTGAAAATTTGTGTGATGACCGCGAACAGCGCAGGAAATGGTTTATCGGTCATTTCATAATGGAATTGCGGAAACTTCATGGTGAATTGGATTCAGGCCAATGCTTTAGTTGTAAAATTCCGTTGTCGCTTGGCGGAAAATTAGAAGCTTCCAACTTCGCGCGCATTGATTTTCAGGTTCATTATTCCGTTTTGGGACAATTGCATCGCCAGACAAAACATTTACCTCCGGGCACAAAAATTGATCGCATAGTTACGGATTAGAGCTTTTACCTTTCTCGCCCGCAGAAATTTCTCCATGATGTGCGAGTGTCAAATTTAATCGCCATTGTCGGACGGCCAAACGTCGGCAAATCCGCGCTGTTCAATCGCATCGTTAAAAAACGGATCGCGATCGTCCACGACCAGCCCGGCGTCACGCGCGACCGCGTCACCGCCGAGGCCGAGTGGAACGGAAAATCGTTCACGCTCGTGGACACCGGCGGCATCGGCCTGCTCCGTCGCGAAAAATCCGACGACGTCATCATCAAAGCCGCGCTCGAACAGGTCGAACTGGCGATTGAAGCCGCGAACGCCATCATCCTCGTCGTCAACGTGCAGGAAGGCGTCGTGCCGCTCGACCGCGAAGTGTCGGAGAAATTGCGTCGCAGCGGCAAACCGATTCTGGTCGCCGCGAACAAGGTGGACACGTTTCGCGATGAAAAAAATGCGGACGAATTTGCCGCGCTCGGTTTCGAGAAAATTTTTCCCGTCAGCGCGATTCACGGGGAAGGCATCCAGAATTTGATGAACGAAGCAGTTTCAAATTTGGAGTGCGCGGACACGTCCGCGCTTTTTTCCGACGCGACATGTCGCGTCGAGGAAGGCGGCGACACGCCGCCGCAGTCCAAAACTGGAGGCGAAATTGCAATCTTGAAACTGGCTATCGTTGGCCGTCCGAACGTCGGAAAATCTTCCATCATCAACGCGCTGACGAAATCCGAGCGTGTCATCGTCTCGGCAATTCCCGGCACGACGCGCGATTCGGTGGACGTTCCATTTGAAGTCGAGGCCGACGGCATTCGCCAGAAATATATTTTGATTGATACCGCCGGAATGCGAAAAACGCGGCAAGTGGGCGATTCCATTGAGTTTTACAGCGTCCAGCGTTCGCAGGATTCCATTGCGCGAAGTGATATTGTCGTTTTGGTTTTGGACGCGGAGTCGGGCATTTTGGAACAGGACAAAAAAATTGCCGACAGCATCGTTGAAAACCGAAAAGCCTGCATCGTCGTCGTCAACAAGTGGGATTTATTCGATGAAAAAGTCCGTGAGGCGCGCGAGGAAGAAATCGCAAAGCGCAATCGCAAGCAGCGCACCGAGGGACAGGTAAAAACAATGTCCACGCTCGTGGAATTTGGCGCGTGGGTGCAGAAGAAATTATTTTTCCTCGATTACGCGCCGGTGATTTTCACGTCGGCCAAATCCGGTTTTCATCTGGAGCGTTTGCTCGAAGCGGTTCGTTACGTCGCGTCGCAATTGCAGCAGAAAATTCCGACTGGAATTTTGAACCGCACGCTGCACGACGCCGTCGAGCGCCGCCAGCCGGTCAGCGCAGCGGGGCATCGCCTGAAATTTTTCTACGCGACGCAAGTGCGGCAGGCGCCGCCGACATTTTTGCTGTTCGTGAACCGCGATGAATTGTTTTCCGAGCAATACAAAAAAAATCTCACGAACGAATTGCGCAAGGCGTTCGGCTACGAAGGCTGCCCGATTGTGATCGTGCCGAAAGCGAGACCGAAAAGCGTTGAGCCGATCCGAAAATTCATACCGCAGGCCGAAAGGCCGCAGGGAAAATTTTCCACGCGCCGCAAAAAAATTTCACAACCGCGTGGCAGCAATCGCGCAAAAGGGCGACGCTGATTTTGTTCACAGGAGGCGAACAAGTTTCATTTTTTCAACGTTGGCGCGGAAATTCCATTGATTTCATTTGCGAATCGCTTGCGAATATCTTTTGTGTAACTTTTTCGCAAAATTTTCTTGAAAGCACAACCAGTAGTGGTAAGATGCTTTCCGTTCCCCCACTAATTGGGGAGTGGTGAAAGTGTCGGGCAAGTCGGTTTTTCCGGGAAGATTAACAGTTTTTTGAAAGGTCTGGTCGGGTTTTGCGTCTCTTGCACCGCCGGACATTAACGTTTAACCTTTAGAATGGAGTGAGCCATGATTGATGCACGCGAGGAAGTTTTGGTGCCAGTTCAACCGCAACACGCCGGTCGCCGCCGAGGAACGAAAATTTCGGCCAGCCGAGAAATAAAAAGCAAGGGAGCGAAGAAGTTTTTGAACATCGAACGCATATTCAGCGATGCGAAGGTCAAGCCGTTCGAGCAAATCGAATGGGACAAACGCACCGCAGAAATCACCGACGACGCGAACAAGGTCATTTTCAAGCAGGAAAATGTCGAGGTGCCCAAGTCGTGGTCGGTGCTTGCCACCAAAGTCGTCGTCTCAAAATATTTTTACGGCGAACAAAATACTTCTGAACGCGAAACTTCCGTTCGCCAATTGATTCATCGCATTTCGCGGACGATTGCCGATTGGGGAATTGCCGACGGCTATTTCAGCAAGGCGGACGGCGAAGTTTTTTACGAGGAACTGACGTGGCTTTGCCTGAATCAATATGGCGCGTTCAATTCGCCGGTCTGGTTCAACGTTGGATTGTTTCACGAATACGGCGTCGGCAAAAAATCCGGCAAGGGCAACTGGTTTTACAATCGCAAAATCGGAATGGCCGAGCGCGCTACGTCGCAATACGAATATCCGCAGGGCAGCGCGTGCTTCATCCAGTCGGTCGAGGACAACATGGAAGACATCATGCGCCTCGCGTCGAGCGAAGCGATGCTCTTCAAATACGGCTCCGGCACCGGCACGGATTTGTCGCCGTTGCGTTCGAGCAAGGAAAAATTGAGCGGCGGCGGACGTCCGAGCGGCCCGATGAGTTTCCTGAAAGTTTATGATCAAGTCGCCAATGTCGTGAAATCCGGCGGCAAAACCCGTCGCGCGGCGAAAATGAACACGCTCCGCGACTGGCACGGCGACATCGAGGAATTCATTGACGCAAAACAGCGCGAAGAGAAAAAAGCGTGGGCGCTCATCGAGCAGGGCTACGACGGCTCCTACAACGGCGACGCTTACGGCAGCGTGATGTATCAGAACGAAAATCTTTCCGTGCGCGCGAGCGATGAATTCATGACCGCCGCGCTCGCCGGAAAAGAATGGTGGACGCGCACCATCACCAACGGCGGCAAGCCGCTCGAAAAGAAGGACGCCGCGAAATTACTGTTCAAGATTGCGGAAGGCACGCACATTTGCGGCGACCCTGGAATGCAATACGACGGCGCGATCCAAAAATGGCACACATGCAAAGGCACCGAGCCGATTCATTCGACGAACCCGTGCAGCGAATATGTTTTCATCAACAACACCGCGTGCAATCTCGCGTCGCTGAACCTGATGAAATTCAAACGCGAGGATGGCAAATTTGACGTGGAGCGTTTCAAAGCCGCTTGCCGTATTTTCATAACGGCGCAGGAAATTCTCGTGGACAACGCGAGCTACCCGACGAAAGACATCGCGGAAAATTCCCACATTTTCCGCACGCTCGGCCTCGGCTTCGCCAACCTCGGCTCGCTTTGCATGAGCTATGGTTTGCCTTATGACTCTGACGAAGGACGTGCGCTCGCCGGAGCAATCACGTCCATCATGACCGGCCACGCTTACGAGCAAAGCGCGGAAATCGCTGCGAACATGGGCGCATTTCCGGGTTACCGCGACGCGCGTTGCGCCCATGTTGCGAAACCCTTGGCGAAGGACAATGTGGATTCCATGCTCGGCGTCATTCAATTGCATCGCGACGCCGTCGAAACAATTCAGCCCAGCGCGGAATTTAATTATTTGAAAGACGAAGCGCGCATGACTTGGGACGGTGCGCTCGCCAAAGGCCGTCAGCACGGTTATCGCAACGCGCAAGTCACCGTGCTCGCGCCGACCGGCACGATTGCGTTCCTTATGGACTGCGACACGACCGGCGTCGAACCCGACATCGCGCTGGTGAAATACAAACTGCTCGCCGGCGGCGGCATGTTGAAGATCGTCAATCGCGGTGTTCCCGACGCATTGCGCCGTTTGAATTACGGCGAAGTTGAAATCAAAAACATCATCGCGCACATTGAAAAATTCGACACGATTGAAGACGTCGAAGAAAACGGCGCGAAAATTTCCAGTGGCCTTAAGCCGGAACATTTGCCGATTTTCGATTGTGCGTTCAAGCCGCATCGCGGCCAGCGCAGCATCCATTATCTCGCGCACTTGAAAATGATGTCGGCGGCGCAGCCGTTCATCAGCGGCGCGATTTCAAAAACCGTCAACATGCCGGGCGAATGCACCGTTGAGGAAGTGCGCGACACTTACATCCAGGCGTGGAAAATGGGTTTGAAATGCGTGGCGATTTATCGCGACGGTTCGAAACGTTCGCAGCCGCTCAACACGAAAAAGACCAATGAAGGCGGCGATAAATCTTCACAAAATTCCGCAGTGGAAAATCGAATTAAAGAATTGGAAGCGGAAACTGCCAAACTTCGCGCCGAAGCCGGCAAACCGCTGCGCCGCCGTTTGTCCGACACGCGCACGGCCATCACGCATAAATTCGACATCGCCGGCCACGAAGGTTATCTCACTGTCGGTTTGTTTGAGGACAATCAACCCGGTGAATTGTTCATCACGATGGCGAAGGAAGGTTCGACCATCGGCGGATTGATGGACAGCATTGGCACGTTGACGAGCATGGCGTTGCAATACGGTGTGCCGTTGGAAACGCTTTTGAGAAAATTTGCCCATCAGCGATTTGAGCCGAGCGGTTTCACGAAAAATCCTGAAATCCGAAACGCCTCTTCAATCATTGATTACGTTTTCCGCTGGCTCGCGTTTCAGTTCATTCCCGGCTATCGCGAAAATATCACTGCCGCTCGTAATCAGCCCGAACTGGCGATGCCCGGCCTGGCCGAGGAGATGAAAAAAAAAATAAATCGTCCGGTGCGTGAATTGCCGATCGCCGATGACACGGACTTGTTGGAAGTGAAACCGGAAAACGGAAACGGTCACGGACATCGCGCGCTGACGCTGACTTCGATGATCACGAACCAGCAGGACGCGCCGACGTGTCCGACTTGCGGCCATGTCGCAGTTCGCAACGGCGCGTGCTACAAATGTCTGAATTGCGGCGAGAGTTTAGGTTGCTCGTGAGCAGCCGGGTCGGAGGAACGGCCGGAGAATTTATTTTCTCCGGCCTTTTTAATTTTCAATCCTTCCCATCGTCGTCCTCGTTCTCGTCCTCGAAATTTCGAGGATGATGATGAGCATGAGAATGAAGGTGCGTTGAATTTCCAATTCAAATCACTGGCTTGTTTCCTGTTTCCTGCGCGATTAAACTCGTCACATGAGCGACACAACTTTTCTCATGCGCGAAGACCCGTGGCGCATTTTCCGCATCATGGCCGAATTCGTGGATTCGTTCCAAACCCTTTCACAGGTCGGCCCCGCCGTGACCATTTTCGGATCGGCGCGAACCAAAGCCAGCGACAAATACTACCGCGCCGCCACTTCGATCGGAAAAAAACTGGCGCAACATAACCTTGCCGTCATCACCGGCGGCGGCCCGGGCGTCATGGAAGCGGCGAACAAAGGCGCATCGCAAGCCGGCGGAAAATCCGTCGGCCTCAACATCGAACTGCCGCACGAACAATTCGCCAACCGTTTTTCAAACATCCCGATCCATTTCCATTATTTTTTCGCGCGCAAAGTTTGCTTCGTAAAATACAGCCTCGGTTTCGTTTATATGCCCGGCGGTTTCGGCACGCTTGACGAGCTTTTTGAGGTGCTCACGCTCGTGCAGACCGAGCGCATCCCGCGATTTCCAATCATCCTTTTTGGCAGCGACTATTGGCACGGCCTTTTGAAATGGGCGAAAGCCAACATGCAGGATAAACATAATTTCATCAGCTCCGGCGACCTTGACCTCGTCAAAATCACCGATGACACCGACGAAGCCGTGAAAATCATCTTGGATTACGAACGCCATGCCGGCACGCCCGCGTTGCCGCAAGCATTTGCATAAACGATGCGTCCGCTAATTCAAGAAATCCAAACCGCGCACACGCCGGAATCGATCGTTGAAAATCTGCGCGGGCAAGATGGAATTGTTTTGCTCCGCAGCAATTCTTTTGATTCAGATCAAGCGAGATATTCATTTGTCGCCGCCAATCCATTTCTGACTTTTCGTTCATTTGGTTCGCAATGCGAGATTTCAAAATCGGAAATTCATTTTGGCAATCCGTGGCATTTGCTCGACAGCTTGATGGCGCGATTTGAATTGCTCGACGAAATTGATCTGCCATTTCCGCTCGGTGGCTGCTTCGGGTTTTGGGGCTATGACCTGAAAAACTTCACCGAACCAAAACTGCCGCGCCGCGCCGTCAACGATTTGGAACTGCCCGATTGCGCCGTCGGTTTTTACGACAGCCTCGCCGTCTTCGACCATCAGCTTGGAAAAGTTTTTATCGTTTCAACCGGCCTGAACGCCGATGGCTCACGCAATGAAAAAAAAGCGGAAGAGAAATTAGAATTTTGGAAAAGACAATTTTCACGCAAAGACGCAAAGACGCAAGGCGGAGAAATCCTTCGCGCCTCTGCGCCTCTGCGTGAGATTTCGCCAAATCTTTCGCGCGAAGATTTTATTTCTAAAGTTCAACGCGCGCAAAAATACATCCGCGCCGGTGACATTTATCAGGTCAACCTTTCCCACCGGCTGACTGCGAAATTGTTTTTTAACCACCAAGACACCAAAGCACCAACTGAAACAAATTCTCACAATGCAGAACCCTTGGTGTCTTGGTGTCTTGGTGGTAAATCTTTTGACGGCTGGGATTTTTTTGAAAAATTGTCCGCCGTTTCGCCCGCGCCCTTTTCCGCGTTTCTTGACTGCGGCGAATTTCAGATTGCTTCTTCGTCGCCCGAACAATTTCTGCGCATGAGCGGCTCTCAAATCATCACGCGCCCGATCAAAGGCACGCGACCGCGCGACGCCGACCCGACGCGCGACGCGCAACTTGCCTACGAATTGCAGACCAGCGCGAAAGAACTTTCCGAACTCGTGATGATCACCGATTTGCTCCGAAACGATTTGGGCAAAGTCTGCGAATACGGTTCCGTCCAAGTGCCGGAATTGGCGAAGTTGGAAAAGTTTGCGCAAGTGCAGCATCTCGTTTCGACGATTGAAGGCCGGTTGCGAAAGGACGTGACGCATTTTGCCGCGTTCGCGTCGTGTTTTCCCGGCGGCAGCATCACCGGCGCGCCGAAATTCCGCGCGATGGAGATCATTGACGAACTTGAACCGGTGGCGCGCGGACCTTACTGCGGCGCCATCGGATATCTCGGCTTCAACCGCGAAAGCCAGTTAAGCATCACCATTCGCACGGCGATCTGCCGGGACGGCGTCGTGCATTTCCACGTCGGGGCGGGCAT
>DASQOZ010000070.1:0-68252 GCA_035644195.1 Candidatus Methylomirabilota bacterium
CTCGGCTGCGCCACCGGCCATCCGAGTTTTGTCATGTCAAATTCATTCACGAATCAAGTCCTCGCGCAATTGGATTTGTGGAAGAACAAAGACACCGCGAAAATCGGCGTCTACCGTCTGCCGAAAAAACTGGACGAAGAAGTCGCGCGCCTGCATTTGGAAAAAATCGGCGTGAAGCTGACCAAGCTGACGAAGAAACAGGCCGACTACCTCGGCGTGCCTGTCGAAGGCCCTTACAAGCCGGAGCATTACCGCTACTAAATCGGTGGATACATTTTGGGTCGCATCCGACGATTGTGTTTCTTTGAACGAAAATCACGATTTTCTTTCCAATTGACGCGGAAGATTGCTTTTTATTCCAGGCGCAGTTTTGTAATCTTCAAGCCGACTAAATGCGACAATTTCTCACCATCGCCATGAACGCGTTCATGGAGCTGATCCGGCAACCAATTTTTTTGCTGTTGATGACTGGCTCCGTCCTGTTTGAGATTTTTCTCGCCGTGCCGTATTACTTTGCGTTCGGGGATGAGCCGAAACTGGTGGAAAATTCCGTTTTGGCCGTGATGCTTTTGTCCGGCCTCTTCGGCGCGGTGTTGAACGCGTCATCGTCGCTCGCGCGGGAAATCCGCAGTGGAACTGCATTGGCCGTTTTGTCCAAGCCGGTCGGACGCGCGCAATTTCTGCTGGCAAAATTTGCCGGACTTGCCGCCGCGCTCACGGTTTTGACCTATGTAAACATGATCGGCGTGCTGCTCGCCAGCCGGATGGCGTTCGATGCTTATGGCAAAACCGATTTGCCGGCGATTGGAATTTTCGCGGCGGGAATCATTTTTGCCTACGCGCTGGCGGGCTTCAGCAATTTTTTCCTGCGCCGTCCGTTCGTGAGCGACGCGGTTTTGATGTTTGTCGTCATGGCAACGTTGACCGCATTCATCATTTTTCAATTTACCACACAGATGCAAAGCGCCGGAACGGTGGCGCATGTGAATTGGAATTTATTGCCACCGGGAATGTTAATCTTATTCGCGCTGTGGATTCTCGCAGCGCTGGCGCTGGCGTGTTCGACGCGTTTCGACACGATTCCGACGCTGGCGATTTGCTCGGCATTTTTTTTGGTTGGCCTGATGTCGGACTACATTTACTCGCAATCCGGCGGAAAAATCGAAAGCGGCGCGCCGTGGTGGGCTTCAACGCTTTACAGCATCGTCCCGAACTGGCAGCTTTTCTGGCTCGCCGACGCCATTGACACGGGCAAAAGCACGTTTCAATGGGCTTACGTCGGCAAAGCATTTGGATACATGATTTGCTATGCGGGCGCGGCGCTGGCCGTCGGCACAATGTTGTTTGAAGATCGAGAATTGAGTTAAAATGGAACGCAACACACAGAAAAACGGGCTGATAAATCTGGCCGTGACGGTGATGGTTTTCATCGCCGCGTTCGCCGTCACCGTTCTGGCCAATTCGCTCGCCGGAGAAGCCGCGTCGGTTTTTCTCGGCATCGGCGCGCTCGTCGCGTTCGCAAGCTGGTTTCAGATGCGGCTCGAAGAAAATGAGCGGCTCGAAAAACTTGAGATCGAGGAAATGGCGCGCGCCAAAGGCGAATCGGCTTTGTTCGAATCGAAGGAATCCGAAGTTTTTCCCGCGCGCCGCTCGCGCGAGCAATTTGAAAAATTTTTCGTTCCCGGATTTGCCGTTTTGCTTTTTCTGCTCGAAGCGGGCGGCGCATATCTGCTCTGGCAATGGACCGGCAAATCAACCGCTGACATCGCTTCCGCTCACGCCATGCCCGCGCTGTCGCTCTTCGCCATTTTCGCGCTGGTGCTTTTTTTGATCGGGCGTTTTTCCGTGACGATTGCGCGGCTTGGCAACCACAGATTGTTGCGGCCAAGCGCGAGTTTTCTTTTGGCGGGTGCTTACATTTGCTTTTTCACGGCGCTTGGAATTGCTGGTGTCAAAATTGAATTTCCAAAAGCGGATTTTTGGGTCGCCCGAGCGCTTTGCATTCTGCTCGGATTGATGGCGGCGGAAATTCTTCTGACGCTGCTGCTGGAAATTTATCGTCCACGCATCAAAGGAAAAATTACGCGCCCGCTTTACGACAGCCGCGTCATCGGCCTGCTCGGCCAGCCGGAAAGTCTGTTCACGACCGCTGCGCAAACGCTCGATTATCAATTCGGCTTCAAGGTTTCGGAAACGTGGTTTTTCCAGATGCTGAAGCAAAATTTGCCCGCGCTTCTGCTGGCACAATTGGTCATCCTGCTGCTTTCAACTTGTGTTGTTTTCGTCGAGCCGGGCGAGCAGGCAGTGCTTGAACATTTTGGCAAACCCGTCGCCATGCTCGATGCTGGCGCGCATTTCAAATTGCCGTTGCCGCTTGATAACATTTACCGCTACAGCACCGAACAGATCCAAACGCTCTACGTCGGCTTCACGCCGGGCGTGGATGAAGCGCAAACGATTCTTTGGACGATTGCGCACAATCAGGAACAAAATTTTCTCGTCGGCAACCGGTTGACGGCGGCGGTGCAAAAAGAATTGGGCGAGTCCAGCGACGCGCTCAAGGCGCCGCCCATCAGCCTCATCACTGTCAGCATTCCGGTGCAATTCCAGATCACCAACGTCATGCAATGGGCTTATGCCAATGCCGATGCGACCAGATTGCTGGCGGACGTGGCGTCGCGCGAAGTCGTGAAATTCCTCGCCGGCGAGGATTTGAAAGACATCCTTTCGCACACGCGATTGGGCGCGGGACAGGAATTGCAGGCGCGAATCCAATCCGCCGCCAACGCGCGGAAGCTCGGCGCGAAAATTCTTTTTGTCGGCCTGCAGGACATTCATCCGCCGACGCCCATCGCCGCTGATTATGAAAACGTGGTCGGCTCATTTCAAAAAATGATTGCGACCACGAACAATGCCGCCGCCGATGCGATCCGCACCAACACGCTGGCCGGCGCAATGGCGTTTTCGGCGGTAAATGTCGCCGAGGCGTCGCGAATCCAATTGCAAACCGTCGCGCGCGCAAACGTGGCGTTGTTCACGAACCAAATCCCCGCGTTCCAGGCCGCGCCGTCGGTCTACGAACAGCGCGCGTATTTTGAAGCGTTCGCCGATGCGACCAAAAACGCGCGCAAATATGTTTTGCTCGTGACGAACACGCAGGACGTTTTGATTTTTGATTTGGAAGATAAAATTCGCACAGACCTTTTGAACGTGAATCCCGAATAATTTTATGAAACGGAATCTTGTGACCACCATTGTTGCCGCGGCGTTGATCGTGATTTTCGCGATGCTGCTGTTTTCATTTCAAGTGCGCCAATCGGAAGTCGCCGTCGTCACGACGTTCGGCAAGCCGGTTGGCAACATCACCGAGCCAAATCTTTATTTCAAATGGCCGTGGCCGATCCAAAAAATTTATAAATTCGACAATCGCGTCCAGAATTTTGAAGACAGGTTCAGCGAAAATCAGACAAGAGACCAAATCACCATCTTGACGAGCGTTTATATTGGCTGGCGGATTTCTGACGGACAGCGGTTTTTGCAGGTTTTCAAAAACGGCTCCGTTCCCGCCGCGCAGCAAATGCTCGAAGTCATGTTACGCAGCGCAAAAAACGCCGTCATCGCATCAAACGAACTGTCCGGTTTTGTAAATTCCGATCCGCAGCAATTGAAATTTGAAGAAATCGAAAATAAAATCAAAATGGCGGTGCAGACGCAATTGAGCACGAACAACGTCGGCATCAACATCGAATTTCTCGGCTTCAAAAAAATCGGGCTGCCCGAAAGCGTGACGCAAACGGTTTTTGACCGCATGAAATCGGAGCGCCAGAGCATAATCGTCGCAAACCAGTCGCTCGGCGATTCCGAGGCGATGAAAATCAAGTCCACGGCCGAACGCCAGGCCGCCGAGACGATTTCAAAAGCCAGCGCCGAGGCCATCCAAATCCGCGCTGCGGGCGAGGCCGAAGCCGCGAAAACATTCGCCATCTTCCAGCAAAATCCCGAACTGGCGAATTTTCTTTTGCGGATTGATGCGTGGAAACAATCGCTCAACCAGCATTCGACTTTGATTTTTGACGAACGCTACCCACCGTTTGATTTGTTCAAATATTTGCCGACGAATTCCATGACGAAATAATTTGATGAACGAACACGACCATCACGATCACGAGCATCCGCACTTGCCGAGCCAAAGCAATGCGACGGCTGGCGTGCCGGAAACGCAGGACGCCGGCACGCAGGCGCTGGCCGAGGCGTTGCGCAGCAGTTTTTTCATCGTCAAAATTGTGATGGCGCTGATGGTCGTCGCATTTTTCAGTTCGGGATTTTTCACCGTCGGCCCGCAGGAAAAAGCCGTCATACTCCGTTTCGGCAAACCCGTCGGCGAGGGCGAAAAGATTTTGCTCAACGCCGGGTTGCACTGGTCGTTTCCGTATCCGGTTGATGAAGTCGTGAAAATTCCGATCACGGAACAGCAAACGCTCCAATCCACCGTCGGCTGGTATTTCACGACGCCCGAACAGGAATTGAGCGGCGAGGAAATTCCCGCCGGCCAGTCGCTCGATCCGGCGCGCGACGGCTTTGCCATCACCGCCGACCGCAACATCATTCACACAAAAGCTACGCTGCATTATCACATCGAAGACCCGATTCGATATGTGTTCGGCTTTTTGTCCGCATCCAACACGATTCAAAATGCGTTGAATGAGTCGGTGCTTTACACCGCCGCGCATTTCAAGGTGGACGACGCGCTTTATGCCGACCAAGCCGGATTTCAGGATGCCGTGCGCATTCGCGTCGGCAATTTGACCGATGCGGAAAAGCTCGGCATCGTCATTGACAATTGCAACGTGCAAAATATTCCGCCGCGTCAATTGAAAGACGTTTTCGCGCAAGTCATTGAGTCACGCGAAAATCGCACCAAGACAATGACCGAGGCCAGAAGCGCGGCGGACAAAATTTTGCGCAATGCCGATGCGCAATCCAAAAGCATCGAGAATCTGGCAGAATCGGCGCGAACGAATTATGTCTCGCTCGTCAACGCCGACGCGAAACGATTCAGCGAATTGCTGCCGCAATACCGGACCAACTCTGCCTTGGTCGCGCAACAAATGCTCATGCCCGCGCTCGGCAACGTGATGACCAATGTGCAGGACAAAATCTTTTTGCCGCAACGCGCCGATGGCAAACCGCGCGAACTTCGGTTAATGTTAAATCGCGAACCGCCTCAGCCGAAAAATGCGGCGAGCCAGTAAATGAAAAATTTAATCTTGAACGCGATAGCGTCTTGGAGTGCGGCAGCCTTCTGCCGCTTTCGATCGGCAAACCGGTTTGAAAGCGCCAGAGGACTGGCGCAGTCCAAAAACCTGTCGGCAAATCTGTAATTAAAAATGGACGCGATGCAAAAAAAGAAAATGTGGAAAGTGGCGGCGATACATTTGTTGCTTTCTCTACTTGCGATTTTTGGCGTTTTTTATTTCTTTTTTTTCTTGGGTGATTTTTTATATCTCCCCGTCACATTCTGGAGTAAGATGTGCATGTGGCTTCAACCTTTTTTCTGCCAATTGTTCTTTTTCTTTCTAAAGGCTGATGCGGAAAATCTGGAAATTTCTTTGCTTATACAAATTCCACTGTATCTGTTTTGTATTTTAATTTGGAGCTTTTGTGTTGGTTGGCTTTATACAAAATTAGTTAGTTTGCTCAACCGTGATTCAATTCTCGGCAGAAAAGTTTTTTCAAATCGTAAATCGCAAATCATAAATCGTAAATTTCTATGCAAGTCACTTCACTTTTAAGCCAGCACGAACACGATGACAATTGCGGCTGCGGCCATGACCACGAACATTCGTCGGTGCATTTGTGGCAGGCCGTCCTCGGAATCGTGCTGGTGCTGAATGCGTTCATCGTGGACTGGATTTTTTCCGAAGGCAGCACGGTCGCCAGCTTCAGCGCATTTTTCGGCGCGATCATTTTGATTTATCCCATCGTCGTCACGGCCATCAAGGATTTGCGGCAAGGCCGTTTGAGCATCAACGAACTTGTCGCCATCGCCGTGCTCGCGGCGTTTGCGTCCGGCGCCGTCGGCGTTTTCAACGGGCAGGAGGCAAGTGTTTTCAGCACGCAAGCCAGCACGGGCTACAAAACCGCCGGCCTCATCGCCTTCCTGATGCTCATCGGCGAACTCATCGAAACACGCACCGCCGAGGGCGCGCGCCAATCCATCGAATCGCTGATAAAATTAACTCCGACCAAAGCGCGGCGAATCACAAAAGACGGCAGCGAAGAAGAAATTGCTGCGAGCGAATTGAGCGTCGGCGACACGATTCGCATTCGTCCCGGCGACAATGTCGCGGCGGACGGAATTATTTTGAGCGGCCAAGGCTCGTTCAACCAGGCGACCATCACCGGCGAATCATTGCCCGCCGACAAAAAAACTGGCGATGAAGTTTTTGCCGGCACGCAAAATCTTACCGGCGTTCTGGAAATCAAAGTCAGCCGCGCCGGTGAAGACACGACGCTTGGCCGTGTGCGCGAATTGATTCTCGCCGCCGAAAAAACCAAATTGCCCATCATGAAAATCGTGGATCAATACATGGGCTATTACACGCCGCTCGTGTTGCTCATCGGCATTTTGGTCTGGGCGTTCACGCACGATTTGAGCCGCGTCATCGCCGTGTTCGTCGTCTCATGCCCGTGCGCGTTCATTCTCGCAACACCGACGGCGATGGTCGCCGCGCTGTCCGCCGCCGCGCGTTTGGGAATTTTGATCAAGAACGTCGCCGACATCGAAGCTGCCGCAAAAATCAACGCTTTCATCTTCGACAAAACCGGCACTCTCACGACCGGCCAGCTTGCCGTCAGCCGCCTCGCGCCGATTGGCGAAACGAAACCCGCCGAACTTCTGTTGCTCGCAGCGTCCGCAGAAAAATACAGCAATCATCCAACCGCCAAAGCGCTTGCGACGCTCGCAGGCGAAGCCGGAGTTCCGCTGGCCGAACCAAAAGATTTTACCGAAACGGCCGGTCGCGGCGTGAAAGCGGAAATCAATGGCGCGAAAATTTTGGTCGGGCGCGCGCAATGGCTGAAAGACAACGGCGTGGATTCCAATTTCGAAAAATCCGTTGACCTCAACGAGACCGAAGGTTGGAGTTTGATTTTCGTCGCACAAAACGGGAAATGCGTCGGCTGGGTCGGCTTGCAGGACAAAACTCGCGCAGAAGCAAAAGAAGCGTTGACCGAATTGAAAGAAGCCGGCGTTCGCCGCATCGCGATGATTTCTGGCGACCGTCAGGTTGTTGCCACTCGCGTCGCCGCCGAAATTGGTTGCGAAGAAGCAAAAGGTGATTGTTTGCCGCAAAACAAAGTTGAATTCGTCCGCGCCGTGAAAGCGAAAGGTTATCGCGTCGCGGTCGTCGGCGACGGCGTGAACGACGCGCCGGCGCTCGCGGCGGGCGACATCGGCATCGCAATGGGCGCGGCGGGCAGCGAAGTGGCGATCCACAGCGCGACGATTGCGCTGATGAACAACGACCTGCGCCGGTTGCCGTTCCTCGTGAAACTTTCGCGCAGCGCGCGTGCGGTCATCAACCAGAATTTTATTTTCGGCGTTTGCTTCATCATCGTCGGATTGTCGGCGTCGGCGTTCGGCTATATCGGCCCGGTCACCGCCGCGATTTTGCACGTCACCGGCACACTCTTCGTGATTTTCAACAGCGCGCGCCTCGTGCGCAAAGGCGAGGAACTGGAACATTTCCATCCCGAACCGGAAGAACCGCCGCAAAAAGTTTCCGGCCAACTGACGCCGAAGCTGGCGTAATTTTTCCGTATGCCGAAACGCAAAGACACAAAGTTGGAATCAGAAGGCGCAGAATTTTTAGTTCTAGGCCATCTGCTAATTGAAGGTGTCCATTGCTACAAAGCTTACGTTAATTTCCCCGGCTACGATTTAACCGCAGTAAATCCGATTACCGGAAAAACCGCTAAAATACAGGTGAAAAGCCGATGGGCAACGGATTACGATAAAAGTTTTCCGCTCAAGAATTTTAACTGTAATTTTGTAGTTCATGTTGCACTCAATCGCGGTAATTCATTCAGAAAACGTGCAACAAAAGTTAGTCCTACGTCTCCAGAGTTTTATGTATTGCCAATCGAAGAAGCGAAGAAAGCGCTGAAAGAAAGCGGTGGATGGAGCAAAGTGCGCCTAAATAAAATTCCAAAATCTAAATTGTCTTTTTACAAAGACAATTGGCAATTGATTCGTGATTTTTTAGAAAATTGATTTTATGCCCGTCGCTGAATTAAATCCGCAAACGCAAACCGGAAATCAAAGATCCGCCGAAGTCGTCGTGTCCGTGCGCGGGTTGACAAAAGTTTTCAAGGATTTCTGGAATCGCCCCAAGGCGCGAGCGGTGGACAACGTGGATTTTGAAGTCCGGCGCGGCGAAGTTTTTGGACTGCTCGGCCCGAATGGTTCCGGCAAATCCACGACGGTCAAGCTGCTGCTCGGTTTGCTGAACCCGACGAAGGGTCACATCGAGGTCTTCGGCCATTCGCCGCGCCATGTGCAGACGAAATCGCGCATCGGTTATTTGCCGGAGGAATCGTATCTGTATCGCTACCTCAACTCGCGCGAGACGCTGGATTTTTTTGGAAATCTTTTCCAACTCTCGAAAGGCGACCGCGATAATCGCGCGGAACAATTGCTTGAAATGGTCGGCCTCGGCAAAACGCAAACGCGAGCCGTCGGTGAATTTTCCAAGGGTATGCAGCGCCGCATCGGTCTGGCGCAGGCGCTCATTAACGATCCCGATTTGGTGATTCTCGACGAACCGACCGCCGGCCTTGATCCGATTGGCTGCCGTGAAGTGAAGGATTTGATCATCGCGCTCGCGCGTCGTGGCAAGACGGTGATCTTGAGCAGCCATCTGCTTTCCGATGTCGAGGACGTTTGCGACCGCGTGGTGATTTATTACGGCGGAAAAATTCAGGCCGCAGGCACGTTGAAAGAATTGCTCGCGACGCCGGATACGCTGCAAATCACGACGCCGGTCCTACCGCGCGAAACTTTGGAGCGCGTTCTGGAAATCATCCGCAAGGATGTTTCAACCGGCGAAGTGCGCGTGGACAATCCGACGCAAAATCTCGAAAGCTATTTTCTCGACGTGGTCGCGAAGGCGCGCGCGGCGAATGAAACCAGCGGCGCGCAATCCGGCGCGCGCGTGGCCGAATATCTGCGCGGCGGAGAATCGGCGCACAGCGCCGACGCTACAGCAAAAGTTTTGGAAAAACTTTCATTGCCACAGGCAGCGCAAACCATTTCTGAAATAAAAATTTCCGCGCCCGCCGCTGAAAAGAAATTGGACGACAAAAAACTGGCCGCGTTGACGCAGCCGACCGAGACGAAAATTCCAGAAGCCAAACCAGTGCCAGAAGCGAAGCCGGTGGATTTGTCGAAAGCGGATGAAAAATTGTCGTCGCTGCTCGGAAACAAGAAATGATTTTCATCCGCAGAGTCGCCGAGACGCAGAGAATTTCAATTTTCAACTCTGCGCCTCCGCGTCTCTGCGGTTAGCTAAATTTTGAAATGCAAAGAATTCTCGCCATCTCGTGGTTGACGTGGAAGGCCGCGCTGCGGTTCAAATTATTCCTCGTCATCGCGGCGTTGTTGATTCTGGCGGTGGTCGGCCTGCCGCTGGTCATCAAGGACGACGGCACGGCGCGCGGATTCACGCAGATCATTTTGACCTACACGTTGAGCGCGATCACGGCGTTGCTCGGACTTTCGACTCTGTGGCTTTCGTGCGGCACGCTCGCCCGCGACATTGAGGAATGTCAGATCCAGGTCGTCGCTACAAAACCGATTGCGCGCTGGCAAATCTGGATTGGCAAATGGCTGGGAATCGTGACGCTGAACGCGGTTTTGCTGGCGATTTCCGGCGCGTGCGTTTTTGGATTGTTGCAATGGCGCGCGACGAAATTGCCGGAAGCGGAACAGAAAAATTTGCGTGAACAGGTTTTGGTCGCTCGCGGCTCGGCAAAGGAAAAAAACAACGACGCGGACATTGACGCGACGACGGAAAAGGTTTTGCAGGAGCGTTTGAAAACCAGCCCGGTTGAAACGGCGAACATGGCGGAAGTGCGCCGTCAAATCCGCGAGCAGGTAAAGGCGGATTTTCAACTGGTGGCGCCTGGCTATCCGCACGGGTGGCAGATTGACCTGGGTTTCGCGAAAAATTATCTGCGCGACAAGCCGCTGCAATTGCGCGTGAAATTCAACGCGGCGAACAAAAGTTCTTCCGGCACGTTTGTGGCGCAATGGCAGGTCGGCGATCCGAATTCGCAAAAAATCTGGCAGAGCGATCCGATGAGCCTCGCGCCGGACACATTCCACGAATTTGAAGTTCCGCCGAATCTTTTTGACGGCAAGGGCGTGCTGACGATTATTTTTCTGAACCGGAACGACACGGCGCTGCTGTTTCCGCTCGAAGACGGCATGGAAGTTTTGTATCCCGAAGGCGGCTTTGCGCTGAATTTCGTGCGCGGGCTAGGAATCATTTTCTGCTGGATGGCTTTGCTCGCGGCGCTCGGACTCATGGCAGCGAGTTTCCTGTCGTTTCCCGTGGCGACGTTTTTTTCGCTGGCGATGCTCGTGGTGATTTTGGGGAGCGGCACTTTGGCCGAGACGGTTGAGAATGGCACGGTCGGCGTGGGCAATGCAGAAAAAGGAATCGCGGGGCATTCGGTGGCGGACGTGGTTTTGATCCCGATGTTCAAGGGCATTCTGGCCGTCGTCAGCCTCACGAAAAATGTTTCGCCGATTGATTTGTTGAGCACTGGCCGCGCGATTTCATGGGGCGATTTTGGCATGGCGTTCGGGCAGATCGTTTTGCTGCTGGGCGGAATCATTGCCGTCATCGGAATCGTTTTGTTCAACCGGCGCGAGCTGGCGACGGCGCAGGGAAACCAATGAACGCGCGTTTCAAAAAAATTATTTTGCTCCTGCTGGCCGCCGCGCTGCTTTTCAGTTCCGGCCAGGTGCAAAAGTCATTGAACCGCGACCGCAAGCAGCTTGGCCTGACCATTTCCGAGCCGCTGCAAAACGCGCCGCCGCTGCTGGCGTTCACGACGGTGGCGCTGGGCGGCTTTCGCGGGCTGATCTCCAATTTTCTCTGGATCCGTTCCAACGATTTGCAGCAGGACGACAAGTATTTCGAGGCGGCGCAGCTCGCGGACTGGATCACGGATTTGGAGCCGCACTTCGCGCAGGTCTGGGTTTTTCAGGCGTGGAACATGGCCTACAACATTTCCGTGAAGTTCAAGGATTTTCCTGACCGCTGGCGCTGGGTCGAGCGCGGCATCGAATTGTTGCGCGACAACGGGCTGCGTTACAATCCGAACGACGTTTTAATCCATTTTCAACTCGCCCAGTTTTTCCAGCACAAAATGGGCGCGAACCTCGACGACGCGAATGTTTATTACAAGCAGCAATGGGCGCGTGAAATGACGCCGTTCTTCGGCGCGAACGGAACGAATTTTGAAAATTTGATTTCTCCGCAAACTCCGGAGGAAAAAACGAACGCGCTGGTCCTCCGCGAAAAATACAAGATTGACCCCGTGTTCGCCCAAAAAACGGACGCGCAATGGGGGCCGCTCGACTGGCGCCTGCCCGAGGCGCACGCGATTTACTGGTATGCCCTGGGCCTTGAAAAGGCAGGGGAAAATCCCGGCAAGATCAAACAGGGTGATTTGATACAGTTGCGCCGGGGCATTTATCAAACCATGCAACAGGCATTTTTTCATGGCCGTCTCATCACCGATCCCTTCAGCAAAACCTACTCGCTTGCCCCAAACCTCGACCTGGCTTCCAAGGCAAACGACGCCTATGAGCGACAATATGCCGACGAGTCCGATCCCGGCCAGAAAAACGGCGTTCTGACAGGCCACCGTAATTTTTTGGGCAGCGCGGTTTATTTTCTTTACGAAAACAACCGCGTGGCCGAGGCCGCGAAATGGTATAAAATCCTTGGCGAAAAATACCCTGACAAGCCGGTTTTGGAAAACGATCCAAATTCATTTCCAAAAAACCTGACGCTTGAAGATTATGCCTTTGCCCGCGTGCAATTGGAAATCGGCGACACTTCGCAGGAGCGAACGACGGGGGTGATTGAAGGCCTGATCGCGCGGTCATATTACGAGCTGGCCATCGGGCAGGACGACCGCGCCGTCGGATTCAAACTGAAGGCCCGGCTGGTTTGCGATCATTATGCCGCAAAGATCGCCAGCCCGGGCAACAATCAAGAACGCACCAAGTTGCCACCCTTTGACGTTCTCAACCGCACCGTTCTGACCGACCTCCTCGACACGCAAAAACCGATGCTTCCCTATGCCGCGCGCGCCGTCATCCGCACACAACTCGGAATGCCCGCCGAAACCAATGCGCCGCCCGCCGTCACAATTTCGACAAACCAAATTGTTCCTTCGGCCTTGTCCAATACAAATTCGCCCGCAACCAATTCCATCGGCAAATAATTTCATGGGAGGGTCGCCGTGTCGACGACCCAAATTTTGGGACGGCGACACGCCGTCCCTCCCATTCACAAGATTGCTTCACGACAAATCCCTGCTAATCTTTTCGTTCCGTGACCAAAGGAAAAAAATCTAAAAATCGTCCCTTGCGCGTTGGTTTGATTTCACTCGGCTGCGCGAAAAATCTCGTGGACGCCGAGGTCATGCTCGGCTCGCTGATGAAAAGTGGAGTCGAAATCACCAACGACGCCGCGCAGGCCGACGCGCTCATCGTCAACACCTGCTCCTTCATTGACTCCGCGCAGGAAGAAAGCGTGGACACGATTCTTGAATCCGTCGAACTGCGCGATGCGAACCGGCGCGGCCAGGCCGTCATCGTTTCCGGCTGCCTCTCGCAGCGTTTCCGCGAGGAACTTCCAAAATTATTGCCTGAAGTGGATGCGTTCATGGGCATTGACCAGGTCGCGCGAGTCGGCGACATCGTCGGCAAAGCCATTGCCAGCCGTGCGGAAAAAAATGGGAATGAAAAATTAAAAATTAAAAATTCAAAAACGAAAATTTCCGCGCGCCTGAACGAACTGGAAAAGAACCGCGACCTTTCCGCCCGCGAAAAAGAAGAATCTTTGCGCGGCACGGACAAATTTGGCAAAACCAAAACCGTCGTAGCGGCGTCTCGGGAGAGCGCCGCCAATTTATCTTTGGCGGAAGGAACGGCGGCGTTCTCCCGAAACGCCGCTACGATCTTCGATGTCACTTCGCGCCCCGTCTTCATTCCCGATTTCGAGACGCCGCGCTTCCGGCTGACGCCGAAACATTTTGCCTATCTGAAGATCGCCGAGGGTTGCAACCATCCGTGCAGCTTCTGCATCATTCCACGCATGCGCGGCTCGCACCGCAGCCGCACGCAAAAAGACATTGTGGCTGAAGCGAAGGCATTGATCGCCGACGGCGTGAAGGAGATCAATTTAATTTCGCAGGACTCGACTTATTACGGATTGGATTTGCGTCCGAACCATTCGCGAGCGATTTCTTCGCCTGAAAAATTTTCCGCCGCCGCAAAATCGCTCGCCGCCGATGCCACGACCATTTGTTCGCTACTCCGAGAACTGAATTCGATCAAAGGCGATTTCTGGATTCGCCTGCTCTACACGCATCCGGCGCACTGGACGGACGAATTGATTCAGACAATCGCCGATTGCAAAAAAGTCGCGCGCTACGTTGACATTCCGCTGCAACACATCCACGAGAATATGCTCGAACGGATGCGCCGCGAAACATCGCAGCAATACATCGTTGATTTGATTCAGAAAATCCGCGCCGGAATTCCGGGAATTGCGTTACGGACGACCTTCATCGTCGGTTTTCCGGGCGAAACGGAAAGCAGTTTTGAAACGCTGCTTGATTTTGTCCGTGAAACGAAATTCGAACGGCTCGGTGTGTTCACTTATTCGCAGGAAGACGGCACGCTCGCTGGAAAAATGGCCGGACAAATTCCCGACAAGGTCAAACAGAAGCGCCGCGAACTCGTTATGGCCGCGCAACACAAGATCGCCCGGCAAGTTTCAGAGAATTTTGTTGGCCGCGAAATCAAAGTCCTCGTCGAAGGCCAGGCGAATGAAAAGCAGCTTCAACAGGCGAACGTCAGTTCGTGGGAACACGGCTTGATTCGCGAAGCAGAAACTTCAAAACTTCAAATTCAAAATTATCTCATTGCTCGCGGCGAAGCCGACGCGCCGGACATTGACGGTCGCATTTACATTCGCGGCAGATTGCCAATCGGCGAATTTGCCAAAGTCAAAATTATCGGCCACACGGATTACGATTTGATTGCCGAGCCGGTGGCGTGATGGGAGGGACGGCGTGTCGCCGTCCTTGACTAAATAAAATGGGACGCCGACACGGCGTCCCTCCCAAAGTTTTCTCTTGGTGTTCTTGGTGCCTTGGTGGTTCAATTCTTGGAAATGGCCACGCTCGTTTTCGACATTGAAACCTCCGCGCAACCGCTCGAAAATTTCGACGCGGCGCAGCAGGAATATCTTTTCCGCGAAACTGAAAAGATTGCCGATGAAGTTGATAAATCTGCCAAGCGCGAAGAAATCACGCGCTTCATGTCGCTCTGGCCGTTCACGTCGCAAGTCGTCTGCATCGCCATGCTCAATCCCGAAACGCTGCGCGGACAATCACTTTTCGTCGCGGAAGATTTCGAGGAAACCGCCGAGGAAAATGCCGAAGTAAAATTCATTCCCTGCGCGGACGAGACGGAACTGCTTACGCAATTTTGGGACGCGGCGAAAAAATTCGATTCCATCGTCACCTTCAACGGACGCGGCTTCGACGTGCCGTTCATTTATCTGCGCTCGGCGATTTTGAACGTGCCCATCTCGAAAAAAAACTGGCTCGGCTACCGTTACGCCACCGACCCGCACTGCGACCTCGCGGAGCAATTCACCTTTTACAGCGTGAGCGGGCGCGACGGCGCGGCGCGGCGGTTTAATCTGGATTTTTACTGCAAAGCCTTCGGCATCGAATCGCCCAAGAGCGCGGGCGTGACCGGCATGGACGTGACCACGCTGATGGCCGAAAAAAAATTCCGCGAGATTGCCGAATACTGCCTGCGCGACGTCCGCGCCACCGTGGAACTTTACAAAATCTGGAAGGAAAGGCTGGCGGGGATAAAATGAAAATACCTGAACTTCGTCTGCACAATCGAAATATAGAAAGTATATTTAGCCTTCTTGGTGAAAAGGAAAATGACATTACTTATAGTTTAGGTTGGGCTTTTTCGAGAAGCCCACACTTTTTGCAATTGTTTTTGAAAAAGATTTTGCCTCCGAATTTGTATTTTAATATCGAAGAATTGGAAATTGTTTTGCAAGAGCATAAAGGCGAAGCTGGTATAACAGATATTGAAATTCGTGAGATAAGCGGAACAAATGTCCACGTAATTATTGAAGCAAAACGCGGATGGTCATTTCCATCACTTGATCAACTAGAAAAATATGTGCCGCGCTTCCGAAATACGAATAGGGATTTATATTTGATTGTAACAATGTCCGAGTGTTCCGAAGAATACGCTAGGGCGAGCGGTTTGCCGACAAAAGTCAACGGAATAGCAGTAAAGCATATTAGTTGGAGCGAAATCAGTTCTCTTTGTAATAGTGGCGTCGGAAGTCACGCTGAAAAGCGTCTGATGCGAGAATTAAAAAATTATTTGGCCACGATTGTAAATATGCAAAAGCAAGATTCAAATTGGGTTTATGTTGTATCTCTTGGAAATCAAGAGTGCGCGCCGGGGTTGACCTTTAAGCAGGTCGTCAATGAAAGAAAGCGTTATTTTCACCCATATGGTAGCGGCGAAAGATGGCCCAAAGAACCGCCCAATTATATTGGATTTCGTTACGATGGAATCCTTCAAAGCATCCACCACATCGAGAGTGCGGAACTTTTTAAGAACTTTCATTTACATTTTCCAGAATATCCAGACGAAATCGAAGATGGAGCGCGTTATCTTTATAAACTCGGACCGGCAATTCGTCCCTTGCACGAAGTTAAAGCCGGGGCGATAGTTCGTAGCTTGCGGGTTTGGGCGATGCTTGACCTTCTTTTGACTTGCCAAACAATTTCAGAAGCACGAGATAAAAGTTATAAACGATTGGAGCAAATTTAATTTGATTCATGTCCACCCTCATTTGCTTCGCCCTGAAAGAAGAAGCCGCGCCGTTTCGGAAAATCGCGGCGGGTATCAGCTTGCGCCGCGACCACCATGTTTCAATTTTGCTCACCGGCATCGGCCGCCAGAACGCCGAAAAATCCCTGCGCGAATTTCTGAATTCTTGTAGGAGTCGAGGTAACCAGACTCAAATTAAAGAAGAGTTAGAGACTCCTCACGTCGTCTCCTACAAACCGGATTTGGTGCTGACCTGCGGTTTCGCCGGCGGACTGAATCCAGAATTGAAACTCGGCGACGTGATTTTTGAAATTTTCCCCAGTAGCAGCCGACGTGAGTCGGCTCAAACTGAAACCGGAAATCAATCAGAGCCGATTGACATCGGCTGCTACGATAAATTGATTGCCGCCGGCGCAAAGCCCGCAAAAATTTTCTGCGCCGACCGCATCGCCACGACCGTCGCCGAAAAGAAAAAATTGCGCGACGAAACCGGCGCTGATGCCGTCGAAATGGAATCGGCGGCGATCCACGTCGTCTGCCGCGAACGCGGCATTCCCTGCGCCACCGTCCGCGTGATCTCCGACACGGCCAATGAAGATTTGCCGCTGGATTTCAACACGCTTTCCAAGCCGGACAAGAATCTGGATTTTGGAAAATTATTCCTGGCCATCGCCAAATCGCCCGGAAAAATTCCCGCGTTGATGCAGTTGCAGAAGAAAACCAAATTCGCGGCGGAGCAACTGGCGGCGGTTTTGGAGAAAATAATCCGGTAGGGCCGCGTTGCCGCGCGGTCCAAATTTGGGCGGTGCAGCAGCACCGCCCTACCGTTGAATCGAATTGGTTTCTGCTGGCGGCGCGGGTTTTTCTTTCGTGTGTTCGCTGTAGCTGATGAATCCCGCGCCGATGACGATGAGAATCACGCCAACCCAGCGCCACAGCGAAACTTGTTCGTTCAAAAACCACATCGCGGCAAACGTGGCGAAGACAAAACTCAATGCGGTCAGCGGCCAGAGAAAACTGATTTCGCTCTCGGACATCAAAATCAGCAGGCAGCCGAAAAACAACGCCTGAAAAAACATTCCCAGCCAGATGAAATAATTTGTGCCAGCGGCTTTAATGAAACGCGCGACGGCGGCGACACTGTTGGTTTTGGCTTCGCCGATTTGGTTCATGCCTTTTTTCAAAAACACGATGCCGGTGGATTCGAAAAAAAGTCCGATCAACAAGATGACAATTAATTTGGTCATAAATCCTGATAGCGAATCAATTCAACCCCGAGTTTTTGCACAAGCTCTTTCACGCGCGGGCTGACCAGAGCATCCAACTCATGCTTAAATTCTCCCAGCGACGGATGCGAGTAAAGCTCCGAATCGCCGTCGGGCAAGTCCGGCAACAATTTCAAAATGTAATCTTCATCCACGCGCGCATTTTGCAAAAGGCCAAAAGTGATTTGCGCGTGGCGGATGTTTTTTCGCCCAAGCGATTTGCGCGCGCGGTTGGAAAGCCATTCGTAAATCGTCGCGTGGGAAATTTTGTAGAAGAGATGGCCATTGGAAATTTTGCGGCTGCGCGAAAGGCAATCGCGAGTGAGTCGTAAATAGCGGATGCCAAGCTTGTTCGCGTCTTCCATCAGGATTTTGAAAATGGTTGGATGCAAATGCAAATGCAAATGGCCGTTGACGTGGTCAAGCGGCAAGCCAGTTGCGTGAAATTTTTCAAATTGCGCATGGATTTCGGCGCGAAGCTGTTCGCGTAGGCTGCGTTTGAAAAAATAATCCATTCCGACGCCGACCGGCGAATTGGAAAATTCGCCGCGCGAATTGACGAGGCCGGGAATTTTTCCCGGTAGCAGCGCGGAATGGCCTTGCAGTAAAGTCAGGTGCAAACCGACGCCGAGTTTTGGATTCTCTTTTGCCAGTTTTGCGGCTTCGTCGAAACCAGATTCATTCACCATCAAACTGGCACTGGTCAAAATGCCGTCGCGATGCGCGCAGATGACGGCTTCGTTGACAGAATACGAGAGGCCGAAGTCATCGGCATTGACGATGAGGCGACAAGCAGGTTTCGGATTTGAAAGGATGGCAGGCATCTGAATAAAAATTACGGCGTTCCGTAATTTGAAGTTTTTGCGCATAACACAAATCGCAGCCACGATTGAAAAATCAGCGCGAGCTTGTGCGGCTTGGACAATTTCAGCGGCTGCGCGCCGAAGACATCGAAGCGATTGCGCTCAAGCTTTTGCAGCAATTGCCAATAGACCGAACCCATCAATTCGGCGGCGACCATTGATTTGCGATCTTCGTCGGGCAGGGTAAGCCGCGCCAATCCGTAAAATGCGCGGGCGCGGTCGGCGATGTGCGAGGCAAGTTGATGAAACTGTTCCGAATATTCGTGCCGCAAAATGTTTTCTTCGCTGACGCCAAATTTTTTCAATTCACTTTGCGGCAGATAAATCCGTCCGCGTTCGGCGTCGGTTTTCACGTCGCGCAAAATGTTCGTCAGTTGCAACGCCTTGCCGAGATAAATGGCGTAATCACGGGTCGCAGGATTTGTGTGGCCAAAAATTTCGATGCTTAACAAGCCGACGACGGACGCGACGCGATGGCAATAGAGTTCCAACTGCTCGAAATTTTCGTAGCGTTTCGTGTCCAAATCCATTTCACAACCTTTGATGAGTTCGTCGAACAATTCAAATCGAAGGCCGAACTTTTGAATGACCGGCTGGAATTCCTGATTCACAGGAAATTGCGGCAAACCGCTTTCGCAGGCGAGTTTCACATCAGCACGCCATTCGGCGAGTTGGGCGCGGCGCTTTTCTGCCGGAATCGTTTCGTCGTCGGCGACATCGTCCACTTCGCGGCAAAAGGCATAGAGCGCGGACATGGCGTCGCGTTTGGATTTTGGCAAAAGGACAAAAGCGAGCGCGAGATTGGACGCGCTTTTTTTTGTGATGGCGCGGCTGTGTTGCATCACGGTTGCGGCGTTGATCCGTCGGATTTTTCCCCTTCACGGATGGGCGGCAGTCCACCGGTTTCCGCCAAAGTCGGGTTGAGGGAGCGGCGCTTGTCCCGATGAATCCGCTTTCGCTTCCGACGGTTTTTGTGGAAAAACATAAACCAAACCAATGCCAGCACCGATGCAAGCACCACGGCTCCAAGCATGATAAAAAAACTTATCCATGCAGGCGAAAAACTTGTGGCTGCGGGAATCTCGTCCATATCAATTAATTTTCATTTGGGTTTTCGGCGACGTTCATGCCGAGCCGCTGCATTCGATAGCGAAGCGAATGACGCGTGAGTTGGAGCCGTTCGGCGGCGCGCGTGAGATTGAAATCGCTTTGTTGAAGCGCGCCGTTGATCAAATCCCGCTCGATTCGCGCCAACGCATCGTCCAACGGCTCGTTTGACGGGGGCGGAACAGCCGCTGTTTTTTGCAAACGCGATTCGATCTGAAAATCGGGCAGGCTGGCCGCTTGAATTTCCCGGGTAGTCTCCAAAATCAACGCGCGTTCGATGACGTTGCGAAGTTCGCGGACATTGCCCGGCCAATGATGCGAAAGCAATTTTTGCCGCGCGCCGGAAGCGATGCCGCCGACATTTTTGTTCATGGCGGCGCAAAATGTTTTCAAAAAATGTTCCGCCAAAAGCAAAACGTCGTCGCCACGCTCGCGCAATGGCGGCAACCGGAATTGCACGACGTTGAGGCGATGAAACAAATCTTCCCGAAAATCACCGGAGGCGATGGCCTGCGTAATATCACGATTTGTCGCGGCGATGAACCGGACATTGACGCGCAACTCTTGCGTGCCACCGACGCGGGTGAACGAGCCGTCCTCCAAAAACCGCAGCAGTTTTGCCTGAAGCGGTTTGCTCATGTCGGCGATTTCATCGAGAAAAATCGTGCCGCCATCGGCTTCCTCGACGCGACCGGACTTTTGTTTCAATGCGCCGGTGAACGCGCCTTTTTCATGGCCGAACAATTCGCTTTCCAGAAGTGTTTCGGGAATCGCGGCGCAATTGATGCGGACATAATTGGCATCGCGGCGGCGGCTCAAGCCATGAAGCGCGCCGGCGACCAATTCTTTTCCCGTGCCGCTTTCGCCGAGAATCAAAACGCGCGCGTCGGTCGGCGCGACGGTTTGAATCAGTTTCCGCAAGTCTCGAATTTTTTCGGATTCGCCGACGATTGGATCGAGGCTGAAAATTTCGCCGGCACGCGAGCGGAGCGCGGCATTTTCGCGCAACAGCCGATAACGTTCGGCGCAACGAGCGACAGCATGAAGTAATTCTTCGGGTGCAAACGGCTTGGCGAGATAATCCATCGCACCGGCTTGAATCGCTTCGACGGCAAGTTTTGGCGTCGCGTAAGCCGTGAGCATGAGCGCGGGCAACTCCGGCCATTGCGCGCGGATTTTCCGCAAAAAATCATAGCCGTTCATGCCGCCGAGTCGCGCGTCGGTGATGACCATTAAAAATTCCTCGCTTTCCAAAAGAGCGAGCGCTTCCTCGGCGGATTCGACGATGCGCACGGCATGGTCTTCGTCCTTGAGCATTGTTTGCAAGGACGCGCGCATATTTTTTTCGTCATCCACGACGAGGACGGGCGGCAGCGGAGAGTTCGATTTCATTCTATCGCGCCAGCCTGACGGCTGCTTTTGCAGGAAATGTTAGAACAAATCGTGCGCCTTTTCCAAGCTCTGATTCCACGCGCACGGTGCCGCCATAAAGTTCCATGTTGTGTTTGACGATGGCGAGGCCAAGGCCGGTGCCTTTTTCTTTGGTGGTGTAATACGCCTCAAAAATCCGTTCGATTTTGTTCGGCGCGATTCCCGCCCCGTCGTCACGAACGGAAATTTCGACGGAATAGTCGCGACGACATTCCGCAGCAATAAAAATATTCCCATTGTCGCCGAGCGTTTCCCGCGCGTTTTGAAGGAGGTTGACAAAAATTTCCGACAAATGGCGGCGCTGCATGAGCAACGGCGGAAAACTGCGGCCATATTCGCGATGAATTTTTATTTGTGTCGGCACTGCCGGGGGGAAAACCTGCGCAACAGCGCGATTCAATTCCTCGACGACGTTAAGTTTTTCGACGCGGCCTTCGCTCAATTGGGCGTAACCCATGATTTGCGTGATGGCGCGGTCGGCCCGCTCGACCTCTTCCTGGATGATTTCAATTTGTTGCGCGGAATTATTTTTTCCATCTTGCAACGAACGTTTCAGCGAAAACGCCGCGTTGTTGATCACGGCCAGTGGATTTTTGATTTGATGCGCGAATTCGGCGGCGAGGCGGCCTGCGGAGCGCAACTGGCTTTCGCGCGCGGCAAATTCGTTTGCTTCCGTTATGGCCAACTCCTGGCGTTCCAGCAACAATTGCATACCGTAGCAACTGGCCGTCGTGAGCAGCAAAACCACCAGCCGCAACACAAAGGGTTCGCCCAAATTGTCGCGCGGATTTATATCCAGCGCGAGCAGCGTCGTGTCATCAAGGCTGCTGGCGGCGGAAATATCCAGCACGCCCACCAGCACATAACATAAACTCACGGCTACGTTCAGGGACACTTGCGAAAAACTCGGCGGCACGCTGACCGAATTGCGGACGATCAATGCAACGAACAGCCAGAACAAAATACTGTCCAATCCGCCGCTCAACAGCGCCAGCGCGGCGATCAACAACGCATCCACCAAACCGCTTGTCACCACCGTCCATTGCACCAATGCCAGCGGCATCCGCTCCGCCGCCAGCAAAACGGCGGCAAAAAAAACATTCGCGAGGATATAAAACCAAAAAATGAACTGCACCGTTTCTGCCATCACGTCCCGCATGCTCAACGTCAGGCCGAACCAACGGGTGGACTCGAAAGAATATAAGATCATCCCGATGAACACCATTTTGACCGGCAGCATGATGTTCCGCTCCATGATTTCAATGCGGCGGAGCAGGCGCGCCGGATTGGGCGCCGGAATTTCGAACAGCGCAGGCAACCGTTTCAGCCACTGTGCATGGCTTGGTTTCATAACATTTTCACCGCGAAGAAAAATTTTAACGCGCCAGTTTCAATGTGCGTTCGGCAATTTTTTCCACCGGCCACAAACGGCCAATACCTTCGTAGCCGCACGACAGCATTCCTTCATCCGGACCAATAAATTTCGCGCCGCGTTTCTTGAGCGTCGCGACATTTGCCCGCGTCGCCGGATGCAGCCACATTTTGCCGTTCATCGCTGGTGCGATCAAAAATTTTGCCTTTGGATTCAACGCCAGCGCGATGCAAGTCAGCGCGTCATCGGCAAAACCATTCGCCATTTTTGCGATCACATTCGCCGTCGCTGGCGCGACCAAAAACAAATCAGCTTCGTCCGCCAAACGAATGTGCGCTGGTTGCCAGCCTTGTTCCTCGTCATAAAGATTGGTGACAACGGGATTGCGCGTGAGCGTCTTGAATGGCAGCGGCGTGATGAAATGCTGCGCATCGGTAGTCATCACCACGCGCACGTCGCATTTCGCCTTCGTGAGCAACGACGCCAAATCCGCTGCTTTGTGTGCGGCGATCGAGCCGGTCACGCCGAGAACGATTTTTTTTGAAACACTCATGTTGCAATTCTAATTCAAAACTCCGGCGGTTGCGAACGCGCCGAGCGCATTTTTTCCGCCTCGATGATCGCCATCGTCCGCCGCAAATCTTCCTGCTTCGTCGTGCTCAACAAAAGATAATCGAAATTTTTCCACTGCGCGATTTCCTGCCGCGCAACGGCGAGACGTTTTTGAATCTCCTTCTCGCCGTCCGAATTGCGCTTTTTCAACCGCTCTTCCAATACCGTCAGCGGCGTCGGCGTCAGAAAAACCGTGACCAGCGCGCGTTTCAATTCCGGCTCGCTTTCCGCCTGTTCGCGGATCGTCGCCGCGCCCTGCACGTCCACGTTCAGCAACACATCCTTGCCCATACGTAATTTGCCGAGCAGTTCCGATTTCAAAATGCCGTAGCTATTGCCGTAAACCGTCGCGTGTTCGAGGAAATTTCCCGCGTGCAACCGCTTCAAAAATTCCGACGCGTCAAAAAAATGATAATCCACGCCGTCCTTTTCGCCGGGACGCGGCGCGCGCGTCGTGCAGGTGATCGCGCGCGTCATGTCCGGTCGCGCGCGAAGCAATTGCTGGCAAAGCGTCGTCTTGCCGCCGCCCGACGGCGCGGAAATCAAAATCAACAGCGGCGCAGAATTTTTTTTATTCTGGCTTCTGGTTTCTGGCTTCTGGTTCCCGTTTTTCATTCCACGTTTTGCACTTGCTCCCGAAATCTTTCCAATTCTGTTTTCAGCGTCACGACCTCGCGCGAAATCACCGCGTCGTTCGCCTTCGAGCCGATTGTATTGATTTCGCGGTTCATTTCCTGCGCCAGAAAATCCAACGTGCGCCCGACCGGCTCGCGCGATTTCCGGCAATCTTCAAATTGTTTGAAATGACTTTGCAGCCGCGTCAATTCCTCCGAAATGTCCGAACGATCCGCGAATAAGACAATTTCCTTCAACAACCGCTCGTCATCCGGCGCAATGTTTTCAATTCCCGCGCTCTTGATGCGTTCGAGCAATTGCTTGCGATAATTTTCCGCCGTCTGCGGCGCTTGCTTCTGAACTTTTTCGACGCTTTGCCGCATGACTTCGATTCTCGTCGCTAAATCTTCTGCCAAATGCGCGCCTTCGCGTTCGCGCATTTTCACGAGCGACGCCAGAGCTGGTTTCAATGCCTTTTCCACGGCGGGCCAGATGCTTTCTGCCTCGACCAATTCTTCATCCGTTTGAAAAACTCCCGGCGCGCGCAAAATCTGATCCAGCGAAACGCCGCCGGATAATTTCAATTGTTTCGCCAGCTTTGCTAATTCCTTCGCATAAGCCTCGGCGAGCGGTTTATTGATGTGCATCTGCGCGGACGATTTGCCTTCGGCGGCGTGGATGGCGATGCGCGCCGTTACGCGCCCGCGCGCGACCTGCGCATTGATGGCGTCGCGCACCTGCGATTCGAGCATCTCCAACTCGCGCGGCAGGTTCACGGAAATTTCGGATTGGCGGCGGTTGACCGCGCCCAGTTCGACGGTGATTTTGAAACCGTCCCGCGCGCATTCGCCGCGACCGTAACCCGTCATGGATTTCATCCCGCGCAGTGTGCGAAAATTCCCCGCCGCAAGCGAATAAATTTTCAAAACGCGCTCGGCGATGTGAATTCAAATCAATCTGGACGCAATGAAAATGAAAGTTTAGCGTTCAAACATGAGCTTGGTATCCGACTACTACGTTTACGTTTATATCGATCCTCGTAACTACGAAGAATTCTATTACGGCAAAGGCTGTGGTAGCAGAAAAGATATTCATCTGGTGGACGCTGGCAAATCTCGGAAGGCATTGCGAATCGCCGACATTCGCAGTGCCGGTTGCGAGCCGATTGTTCGTGTCATCGCGCGCGGTTTGACGGAGGATCAAGCTTTATTGGTTGAGGCAACACTTCTTTGGAAGCTCCGCAAGTTCACAACCAATGAAGTTGCTGGACATTTTTCCGACAGCTTCAGACCACACGACACATTTCATCGCGACCTGCCAGGCTTTGATTTCCAGAATCGTCTTTACTATTTCAATGTTGGCGAATGTCACCGCAGAAATTGGGATGAGTGTCGTCGCTATAATTTTATCTCGGCTGGCGGCGGCATTCGTTGGCGAGATGCTATTTCTGGCTTTCATCCCGGTGATGTCTTTGCAGCGTATCTCAAAGGACACGGATACGTTGGCATTGGCCGCATACGAACCAAACCGCAACCAGCAAATCAGATTCTTATTCAGGGCAAGCCTCTTCTCACGTTATGCCCACAGATGGCGCTTGATTCTGATTCCGCCGAGAAGTCGGAGTATGTTGCGATTGTAGATTGGATTAAATCACTTCCCCGTGAAAAGGCACAGATGAAACGCAAATCAGGCATTTACACGACTACTCATGTTCGTGCGTCTCTTGATGGGCAACCCGACACCGTCGCTTTTTTGGGCGAGGCATTTGATGTAAACTTCAACGATATTTTGGCTTAATTTTTATCCGCAATAATTTCAACGCTGCCAGAAAATCCTTCGACAGCGGCGCTTCAAATTTCACCGGCCTTTTCGTGCGTTTTAATTTTGTTTCAATTCTTCAATCAGTCCCGAAGCCAAAAGCTGCTCGAACAATTCATAGACCACCGGTCGGAAATTGATAAACACGCAAAAAATCACGCGCTCGCCGCGAACGGATTCCGCCTTGAAAATCACCCGGTTGCGCCCGACCCGCAGCCGCGAATATCCAGCCAGCCGTCCTTCAAGCTGTTTCAAGTCGCCCATGTCTTTTTCCAGCCCTTTGATTCCAGCACTCAACACGCGTTTCGGTGACGGCGAAAGAGCTTTGATAAAATTTTCCGCGAATGGACCGATTTTTATTTTAGTCCTCATCAAAAACTTCGTCGAAATCTTTGAATTTCATTTTGCCCGACTCGTAATCTTCCAGCGCCTTGAGGAATTTTTTATCGCCCAGCAATTCCATCGTCTCGATCATCGCTTCGATCCGGTCTTTGGAAAGATAAACGCCGACGACTTTGCCGTGCCGTGAAATGGCAAAGCTGTCCCGCTTGAGCAGCCGAGGCAGATTGGCCTGCGCTTCCGTCACATTCACTGTAGATTCACTCTTCATTAACTGTATAATTCATCGCTTTGTGGATTTGGTCAAGCGGAGAAACTTCAACGCATCGCGAAAATCCTTCGGCAGCGGCGCTTCAAACGTCATTTCCTTTTTTCGCGCGTGCAGCATCACGCGCGGCACGCCGGCGTAATCGCGTCTGCGGCCACCTTGCCGGGATTTGTTCAAAGAAATTTTTTGCAAAAATGTGGCATCTCAATTGCAAATGAATCAAAAATTCGAGATGCTCTGGCTTCGATTTTGAAATGAGCGTAAAATTAGAACCCATCCGCCCCGACAAATTGTCGTCGCATCTCATCGCGCACATCAACGTCAAGCTCGCGCTCATCGGCTGCGCGCCGGTGGCGATTGAAGGCAACCGGGAATTTTCGGAAATTGTTTCTGCGATGGCTGCACAATCGCGGGAGAAAGACCGGTTGCTTGGAAATTATCTCAATCCTGCCGACCAACGCATCCAAACTTTTCTTTTCGATTACCTGCAAGATGTTCCGGTGCCGAAATTGCCGTCGCACACGTTCACACTCGACCGCGCCGGACTCGCGCGCGTGCTGTCGCTGCCGATTGACCGCAACGAATTTCATTCAGAAATCATCAATTCCTATCGCGTCGCCAACGGCGTGCTGCACAATCCAAAAAGCGACCGGCGCACGACGCAGGGAATTTTTCACGTGACGGAGGGCGGTTTGCCGATTCCCGACGACAAACTCGGGGTGCCGAAAATCGCGTTCGCCAAAATGCTCGCGCTGGCGCTCAACCCGCCGCGCGAAATCATGCGGCTTCCATTTACTGCCACACAGGCGCAACCGGCGGAATGTTTCGTCTCGCTGCTGCTCCGCCCGATTGTTTGCCCGGAAGTTCCCGGCTTCACGCCGGAAAAAACGATGGAAATCCGATTTTTTGTTCCGGGAAATCTCGTTAGCAACCTGGATTTTATCGAAAGCATTTTCGGAAACGGCGGCGATCCGATTTTGCCTGAAAATGATTCCGCGCTTGATGCTGAACATTGGACTGGTCACACCGGCTGCGTCATCCTCGCGCCGCATTTAACCAAAGCGACAAAAAAATCCGTCGGCCTGCCGCATTGGGACAAAGCGACGGAACGCCAGCGTCGCGACGGGATGTGCTGGAAAAATGAAAATGAACTCTACAACAACGGCAGCGCCTTTAAGCTGACCTGCCGGGACGAATCCGGCGTCATCGTCACGCTCATCGCGGACAATTACTACGGCTATTGCAAAAAAGAAGTGAAGACGCAAATCAGTTTCGCCGCGAATCTTTTTGGCAATTGCGAGGAGGAGCACGCAGGCGGCGCGCTGGTTTTTCCGAGCTACGACCTCGGCGAGGAATTCAGCGGCGACGTCCATGTCAAGCGCATGGGCTATTCGTTCACGGACATGACTTCGCGCTTCGGCAGCGCGATGGACGTGAAGCAGGAAGGTTTTGCAGTGGACAAAAAATTTCCCGAAATCATTTATGTCCCCGAAATGGCGCACTTCGACCTGCATAACCAGAAAATCTCATGGGAAAATGCCGGCGGCAAACACAGCATCAAATTGCAGCCGGAAAAAACTTACGTCCGCCCGTCCGGCTACAAGGTGAAAATGGAAAAACCGCCGGGCGCGCACCGGATGTGGCGACTCGTCGGCACCGTCGCGGAAGGAACTCTTTGCCACAAACCCAGCACGGTTTCCGGCGGCGGCAAATCGGAAATTTCAAAACCGATCACCGATGCGATTTTGACCGGGCCTGTTTTTGTCACCGATTTCAAAGCGGATTTTGATCGCGTCGCCGAATGGATTGACCACGATTATGCGAACCGGTTTGCCGACAAGACGAAAAAAGATTCGCGCTCGATTCTTGCGGCGGAACGTTCGCTCGGCTCGGTCATCAAATTGCTCACGCCGGACAAACGCGAATACACCCCCGATTACAACACATGGCTGAATTCGATCCCGCAATACGTCAAGGAACTTGTCTTCGTCGTGAAGCGTTATTACAAGCCGGAGTGGAACACGAATTGGCGCGACCACTTCAGCGTGGACATCATCAACGGCATTCCGGGCAACGAACTGAAATGCGATAATCGCAAAATTGTGACGACGTATTTGCGCGTCGGTTTCGACGATGATGGCGCGTGGCGGACGTTTGGCTTGCGAAAAGATTTTCATCCGTCCGTGAAAATCCAAACGGAAGACGACATCACCGCGTCGGTGATTGTGCCGCCAGCCGCAATTGAAAATGTTCCGAACGCGGACAAAAATTCCGCGCTCAAGTTCGTCAAAAATTGCGAACAGCGTTTGTTCCAACGGCCGGACGACGCGATTCATCGCGGCTACGACAAACAGGCCGAATCCGATTTCGCGCAACCGGACAATTTCTTTTCCAATTACGAACCGCTACCGGCGAAAGCCGCGCATGAATTGATCGAGGACGCGATCGGCTTTTATCAATTCACCGAGCCGATGCAATCGCTCATCCGCGAAATTGCTGAAGTTGGCCAGCCGGAATTTTTTGTGTCAACCGCACATCCCCGATTGGTTGACGGCAAGCCGAGTAAAAATCCGCGTTACTTGCAAAAGCGTCCCGACCTCGTCAATCCGCGCGAAAGTTATCTGGCGGAAATGGCCGCGCGATTGCGGCGTCGCGTGCCGTTGAGCGAACCGCTGCATACGCCTGTATCCGTCGTATTGCCCGGACGCCGCAACAATCCGCCGGAACACGGCATCCGCTCGCTCGCCTGTTACAATCCGATTCATTTCATGGAGTTGCCGGAATTGTTCATGGAATTTATTTGCAGCATGACGGGCAAATCGCCTTCGACGACGGGCGCGGGTTCGGAAGGCGCGTTGACCAAAGGCTCGTTCAACGCACTGCCGCCAATCATTGACCTGAACAACGCGCTCGTCTCGTTTATTCTCACCGGCCATAACGCGTTCGTGACGGCTGCCGGTTTTGTCGGACCAAAAGTGCGCGTGGACCACGACGTGAGTTTGATTGTGCCGGAAGTTTTTTGCCGGATGTCGCCGGAAGAGCGCGATCCGAAGTTTTTAATTGAAAATCATTTTCTGGAAAAGTGCGAAGACTTCGAGCACAACGGAAAAAAAACCCTCGCCAGCCATCTCGGTTATCGCATCAACGCGCGATTTGTTCACTCATTTTTTGGCCGTGTGTTCAATCATCCGCACGCCGTGTTCACGGAAGAAATGTTGAAACCGGAATTGCAGAGCGCGGATATTTTTGCGGACGGCATGGACAACATCGTCGCCACGCAAAAGCGCGTCGCCAGAATGTATTTTGACGATGGCAGCATCGCACAGGCGTGCCCGCCGTTGAAGACGTTGCTCCACATCATGCTCAATGACGAATGTGAGGGCAAAGGGCTTGGCCATCCCGAAGTCCGGAAACTTTTTATGCGCGAACATCTTCTGGCAAGTGACTGGTATGCGGCGCGGCTCGTAGCCAAGCAAAAAATTGACTGTTTGTTATGGAAGCGACACGTTGAATATCTCAACCAGTTTTTGCGCAAGCCAAGCCACGGAGACGTGGCCGGCAGTTTGAAAATTTCAGGGCGCTTGACATATGCGCGAAAAAAATTGGAGGAGATCGAATCAGCGGATTACCTGGACAAATTATCCGGCACGCTTGGCGCAGAACCCGTCTAAAATGTCTGGCAGAAACGTTGAGAAAATTATTCCCATAAGCCGCGTTTACTGACAGGTGGACGATTTTTCCCCTTGTTTGAACCGAAAATTCTCGAATTGCCGAGGAAACGGACATGGCGGAAGGGGTGGGATTCGAACCCACGGCAGCCTTGCGACTACTCCTGATTTCGAGTCAGGTGCCTTTAACCACTCAGCCACCCTTCCATTATCATTGATTTAATTGACTTTTTTTGCATTCCTGCAAATCGTCAATTTACATTTTCTATACTATACGCTGAAAGCGAGTTCACAGCATAAAACAGAAGCACGTTGGCAAAAAACGCCCGTGGCCAATCTCATGCGCTACGTTCAATCAGGAAACTACTATGCCCGAATTCGCGTGCGCAGCAAGTTGATTTGGAAATCGCTCAAGACCGACCGAATCAGCGTCGCCAAATTGCGCTTGAGCGATTTTCAAAGAGAGGAACGCCCGCGCGCCGCCGCGCGCAAGGCCGTTGCGCTGCAAACTTACCGGGAACGGCTGAAGGGCGACCACTCTCTCAAAGAGCGAAGCAAAACATATCGGGAAGAACGAATCTCTGCTCTGTTGAAATCGTGGCTCGTTCTGGCCGAAAAAGATATTTCTCAAATTTCAAAATCCGACTGTTTGAATTGGGCTGCCGAATACGGATTGAAAGCCAGCCCGTCATCTTTTAATAACACGGTGGGCACGCTCAAGCAGATTTTGGACGTCGCGGTCGAGGCTGGGGCGCGTTATGACAATCCGGCTGTTCACAATCTAACGGTGATTCACCGAAATTTTCGTGAGTGATTAAAATTCACAATCTATTTTTATTTTACCCGCATGATTGATTTCCCTGCGATGCTCACCAGATGGCTCCGGCCAAAAGGCACGCAGTAGGTTTTCAAATAATTTTTATTCGCGTTGATTTTCATGTAATCACATTGGTTTTATTGGCGATTGTTGCTTTCTGCCGATTTGATTTAGCACCTCTCCTTTGGCTTTGATTTGATGCTTTTTGCTCTAAAACACAAAATGGCATCAGATTGACTGCCTTTTATTTTAATGGCCTCGCAACAATTTTCCCATCACCCGCCGATGGCGGTCATCACGCGCTGCGGCTGGTAATTCTCGCGGAACAGATGTTCGGAAGGCTTTTGCACGAGCGTTTCACAAATCAATTTGTGCAAATACGCCGCGTCAATCTGCGGACGCAACGCCAGCTTCAAATCCGTTTCCAAATGGTTGCCGAGGCACGGACGCAATTTGCCATCGCACGTCAGCCGCATCTTGTTGCAACGCTCGCAAAAATGCAGGTCGCTCAACGCGCCGATCAAACCCATCGTCACGCCGCGTTTTTTGAGGCGAAAATATTTTGCCGGGCCAAAACCGAATGATTCCGTGAGCGGCTCCATCTCATCCTCGCGTCGCAGCTTCGCAAACAATTCCGTGACCGGGAAAAAATTCTTTTCGCTCAACATTTCCGTCAGGCTTACGGGCATCAATTCGATGAAACGGATCGCGACATCGTGTTCCGCCGCGAAGTCGAGCAGCCGGAAAACTTCGCCGTCATTTTTCCCGCGCATCAGGACCGTGTTCAGCTTCACCGACTCGAAACCGAGTTCTTTCACAAGCTTGATGCCGCGTAAAACCGGCGCGACATCGCCGTTCGTAATCGCGCGGTAAATCGCCGGGTCGAGAGCATCGAGACTGATGTTGATGCGGCGCAAACCCGCGTCAAACAAGGGTTTTGCGAGTTCCTGCAATCGCGTGCCGTTCGTCGTGAGCAGCACCGATTCGACGCCCGGCGTGGCAATCAAATCGCGGATAAAATCCACCGCGCCTGGACGGATCAGCGGTTCACCGCCAGTCACGCGAAACCGTTTGAAGCCCAGCGCCGTCGTCGCGCGCACGATGGCGAGCAGTTCGTCGTAGGCGAGAATTTCCCCGCGCGGCAGCCAGTCGGCGTAATTTTCCGGCAGGCAATACAGACAGCGTTCGTTGCACCGGTCGGTGATCGAGATGCGCAAATAGTCAACTGTGCGCCCGAACGAGTCTGTGCGATTCAAATTCATTTCTTATTCGCTACTTTTCCATGCGGATCGTCACCGCGCAAGTGAGCCAACCCTTCGCGAATCGCCGGTGACAAAATTTCCAGACATTCGCGCACCGCCGACGGCTTGCCTGGCAAATTGACAATCAATGATTTTCCGCGCGTGCCCGCGACCGCGCGCGATAAAATTGCCGTCTTCACTTTGGCGAACGATTGCACGCGCATGATTTCGCCGAAGCCGGGCAGCTCCTTTTCCAAAATAATTTTTGTAGCTTCCGGCGTCACGTCGCGCACGGAAATTCCCGTGCCGCCTGTTGTCACAATTAAATCGCATTTCAACTCATCCGCGAACTTTTTCAATGCCGCCGAAATCAAATCAATTTCATCCGGCACAATCGCCGATTCAAATTTCGCCGCGCCACCAAGAAATTCGCGCAGCACGCTTTCAATTTCCGGCCCGCTGCGGTCTTCGTAAATCCCCGCGCTCGCGCGGTCGCTGATGGTGATGCGCCCGATTTTCATTCCTTGATTTTCTTTGCAACGCGGATGTTTTCAATCCGCATCGTCTTGTCCACAGCCTTGCACATGTCGTAAAGAGTCAGCGCCGCCACGCAAACGCCCGTGAGCGCTTCCATCTCCACGCCGGTCTGCGCGCACGTCTCCGCCGCGCAAAAAATCTCAATCGCCGCCGCGCGCACTTTGAAAGTCACTTCGACATGGTTCAACGCCAGCGGATGACACAGCGGGATCAATTCGCCCGTCCGCTTCGCCGCCTGGATTCCGGCAATCTGCGCCACCGTCAGAACATCGCCTTTTGGCAGCGCATTTTTTTTCAACGCGCGAATCGTTGCCGGCGCACAAACCAATTTTCCTTCGGCCACCGCGCGCCGCTGTTGGATTGGTTTTGCGCCCACGTTCACCATGCGCGCCGCGCCCGCCGCGTTGAGATGGGAAAATTTCTTTTTCATCGAATCACGAACCCATCATACTTCTCAACGGTAAAAATTCCAACTCCGCTCCCGCTTCCAACTCCGCACAATTCACCGGCACGCGAATCAGCGCGTTCGCCGCTGCGAAGCAAGTCACGTCGCCGGAACTCGACCATTTCAGCGGATGCAAATTTATTTCGCCGTTCAAAAACTCCAACCGTGCCGGCCAGAGCGTTTCGCGCGGACACGGCTTGTCGTCCAATTTTGTGGCGAGCCTGCCACGCATAAATTTTGGCGCAATTTCGCCGGTCAGTTTCGCGAGCGCCGTGGCGACGGCGAAATGAAAACAGACAAAATGCGAGAGCGGGTTGCCCGGCAAACCAAACGCCACGCGCGAACCGTTCACGCCGAAGATGAGCGGCTTGCCAGGACGCACGTTGACTTGTGAAAAAGCGGTTTCAAAACCGAGCCGTTCCAGCAGCGGACGCGTGAAATCTTTGTCGCCGACACTCGCTCCTCCGGAAATCAAAATCAAATCCGCCGCCGCGATGCGGTTCAAATCAAGTTGCGCCCACGCCGCCTCAAAATTTTCCGGCAGATGTTTCTGGTCCAAGTCACACGAAAAGTTTTGCAACAGGCCGCGAATCAAAATCGAATTGCTGTCGCGGATTTGCCCCGGCTCCGGCGTTTGATCAGGCGGAATAATCTCATCGCCCGTCGTGAAGTGTGCCACGCGCAATCGTGGACTCACCAGCGGCTGCGTGCAGCCCGCCGTCGCCAGCAACGCGAGTTTGCCCGCGTCCAGCCGCACGCCGGATTTCATGAGCGGCTGTCCAGCCTTCACATCTTCGCCGCGCTTGCGGAGGCTTGATCCACTTTCGAGTTTTGTGATTTTAATTTTGTCGCCGTTGCGCTCGACGTGTTCCTGCATTACTACGCGCACACCGTCGCACGGCAACGCCGCGCCCGTCGCCACGCGCACCGCTTCACCGCGCCGGAGCAGGCGCGGTTTCCAATCCGCCGCGTGGATCGTGTCCACGATTTGAAAATTGTCGGACGCATCATCGGCCAGAATTGCGTAACCATCGCGCGTGGAGCGGTCATTCGGCGGCAAATCTTCCGGCGCGCAAACCGTTTCGCGCAGCACGCGGCCAAAAGATTCTTCCAGCGGAACGCGAACCGGCGGCAACGGCTGGCAGCTCGAACTGATTTCCGAAATAGCTTCGTCCAACGATTTGTAGGAGACGACGTGAGGGGTCTCTGATTTTTTTGAAGTGAGACTCGTCACCTCGTCTCCTACAAAATCAATTGGCAACGCGCGTCGTTTCCAGATCGGCACGTCGCGTTTGAGGCCATCCATGAATTCGCCGGTCAACGCGATGGCTTCCGCGCGATGCCTGGCGGCGACGCCAAGATAAATTGCCGTTTCGCCGACGGGAATGATTCCGACGCGATGAATCACTTTGGCGGCGAGACACGGATGCCGCGTGGAAATGTCCTGAATCAGCCGCCGGATTTCGCGCGCGGCCATTTCAGGATAGGCTTCATATTCAAGCGCGGAAATTGTTCCGCCATTTTCTTCATCACGGACCAAGCCGCGAAATTCAATCCACGCACCAAGCGCGGTCTTTGCAGACGGCCACCATTGCGGCGGAGAAATTTTTTCCGCAATCGGTCCTTTCGTGAGTTGAATTTCAATTTCCATGCGACAAAATAATTTCATCCGCCCGACACCGGAGGAATCAACGCCACTTCATCCGAACCTGAAAAAACCGTTTGTTCATCGGCGTATTCCCAATTGCACGCGAGCCGGGTGTTTTTTTTATGATCTGCCAGCGCGGGAATTTTTTCGGTCAAAATTTTCCAAAGCTGTTCGCCGTTCAGCGGCGATGCCGGCGCAAGTTCCATTTCGGCGCAGCCGGCCACGTCCTTGAGCTGGGCAAAAAATAAAACGCGCATGACGAATGAGAATTCAACCCGCCGCTTCCAGCAACAATTTTCCGCCGGCAAAAATCAGCACGCCCGCCAGCACGCGGCTGAAGGTGACGCTGCTCCAGCGCCGCGCGCCGAGATGCGTGCCGAGCAGCGCGCCGATGACGGCGGGCAGCGTGAGCCAGAGCAGCGGCCCGGCGTGCGTGATTTTTTCCCAGCCCGCGCCGACGAGTCCGGCGATGGAGTTCACCACGATGAATCCCGCCGCGATGCCGCCGGTGGTTTTTGGTTTCACCCAGCGGAACAGATAAAGCAGCGGACTCAAAAAAACTCCGCCGCCGATTCCTGTCAATCCCGCCAGAAATCCCAGCACCGCGCCGACAAGCAATGCGACCGGCAAAAAACATTTTCGCACGGCGACATCATCCGTCTGCCAGCGAGAACGGAACAGCAGAATAATTCCGGCAACCGACAGAACCGCGCCCAAAATAATTTTGTAAGTTTGCGCGCTGACGTGGATTTTGCTGCCGAGAAAAGCCAATGGAATTGAGGCGATGGCGAACGAAAGAAAAATTTTCCACTCGAAATGCCCGGCCTTGTAAAATCGCCAGAACGCGATGCTGGCGACGAAAATGTTGACTATCAACACCGCCACCTTGGCGGACGCGGGCGCGACGCCGAGCAGCGCAAGCGCGGCGAGATAACCCGTCGCGCCGCCATGGCCGACGGAGGAATAAAAAAATGCGACGCCGAAAACGGCGGCGATCAGGACTGTCCAATTCAATGTCGTCAGGTCGTGCATGGCAAATCGGCGGGCAAGTTCCAGTTGGCAAAATATATTGCTTCGCTCGCAGGTGGTTCAACGAACCGGGCGAGGCCGGATCGGACGCATTGTCCGGCAAAATCTTTTACGGCGAAACATCCGTTTTCAAGCTGCGCCATTGCCAGCGCATGAGTTGATTTCGGATAAATCGCAACGAGCGGTTCGATGTGGCCGGACAACTTTGGAATGACCCCGCAAGTTTCCGAACAACCGCCGGCCAGCCGCTGCAAAAATTCCGCAGTCATTTCGGGCAAATCTATCGCCAGCACGAGCAGCGATGAAGTCGTTGCGGCATCGAGCGCGCTTTCGATTCCGGTGAGCGGCCCGGCATCGGGAAATTTATCCAGCAACACACGGCGCTCGAATGCGGAGTAATTTGTCCCTGGGCAACCGGAAATAAAAATTTCTGCCGCGCCTGCTTCCCGCGCGAGTTGAATCTGCCGCGCCAGCAAAGTTTGTCCGCCAATTTTCAAAAACGCCTTGTCGCAACCCATGCGCGAGGATTTTCCACCGGCGAGAATGACGGCGCTGAAGTTCATTTTTCAACGCGAAGCATTCCGCCGGTGAGAATTCGCGCACGCAGGCCGCCGCGCGCGTGCAGCAATTTTTCCGCGCCCGGCGCGATGGCGTCGTCCATCCAATGACACGGGCTGCATTCGGCCGTGCCCGCAAAGCGCACGCTCTGGATTTCAAATTCCTTGCCGATGAGCAAATTCAAATCCACGCCCGCCGTGACGACGTTTCGCCGCGTGACGCCGGGTGATTTGCCGTTCACGCCGAGCTTGCGGCAAATGTCTTCAAAAACTTCCGATGCAAAAAAAGTGATCTGGCCTTTGTAGTCGTGCTTGAAGTCAAAAAAACGGTCATCTTCAATTCCCCGTCCGGCCACGCAACGGATTTCCGCGCGTTCAATTAAAGGATATTCGCCCGGCGGCTGCTCGTGATGGCCGAAAAAATTGTGGCCGGGTGAAATATAGAGATGGCGAATCTTCACGGTTCAAAGATGACATTTTTGACGGCGAAGAAAAATTATTTCTTCATGGCTTCGACTCGCACCGCGCAATGCTTGTAGCTTGGCTGGCGCGAATGCGGGTCAAAATCCGAGCGCGTCAGCTTGTTCGTGATGCCGTAGTGCATCGGAATAAAAATTTGCCCCGCACGCACGCCGGCCGTCACGAACGCCGTGCATTCCACCTTCGCGCGACGCGAAATCACGCTGGCTTTTGAGTTCGGCGCGATGCCCAGCCGCGCGGCGTCGGCGGGATTGATCTCAACGTAGGCGTTCGCCGGATAAAGCTTCCGCAGCACGTCGGATTTTTCCGTGCGCGTGTTCGTGTGCCACTGCGCGCTCGTGCCGCGACCAGTCAGCAACACGAAGGGAAATTCCGCGTCCGTTGGTTCGGCGACCGGGCGCGGCGCATCGAATAGAAATTTCGCCTTGCCGTCTTCGTGGAAAAATTTCCCATCGGCGAATAGGCGTCTTTCCTTTTGTAGAGACGAGTCTTTCTGAAACGGCCACTGGATTCCGCCTTCGTCGTCCAGATGTTTGTAATCCGCAATGCCGGTGATGTCGCAAGGCTGGCTGCGCGAGATTTCCTTCATCAATTGGAACGCCGCTTCCGGCGAACTCCATTTACGGAACATTTCACCACAGCCCCAATACCCGGCGACGAGCTTGCAAATGTTGAAATCGCTCAACGCCTGGCCCGGCGCGCGGCGGACTTTTTTCACAAGGCCGATGCGCCGTTCTGAATTGATGAGCGTGCCTTCCTTTTCGCCCCAGCCGGCGGCGGGCAAAAAAAGATGCGCGCGCTGCGCCGTCTCCGTCGTCGGATACAAATCCTGCACGACAAGAAATTCCAGCTTGTCCGCCAGCCGGTTGAAATTGTCCCGGTCAATCCACGAATGCGAACTGTTCGTCGCCATCACCCACAGTCCTTTGATTTTTCCGTCAGCGATGCCCTGAACGATTTGATCATAAGCCCAACTCGGCGCAGTCGGAATTTTTTGTTCAGGAATTTCCAAAATCGAACTGATTTTTTTCCGATGCTCCGAGTTTTGAAAATCGTGTCCGCCGAGCAGACTCGTGATGTTCGCGTAAAGCCGTGAACCCATCGCATTGCACTGGCCGGTGATGGAATTGGCGCCGGTGCCGGGCCGCCCGATGTTCCCGGTCATCAGCGCGAGATTGATGATGGCCTGCGCCGTGCGTGTGGCTTCGTGACCTTGATTCACACCCATTGTCCACCAGAATGAAACCGCTTTGCCGCGATGAATCGTTTCGGCGAATTGTAAAATTTCTTCCGGCGATAAATTTGTTTCCGCCGCAACTTTTTCCAAAGTGAATTGTCGCGCGAAGGACGCGAAGTCCGCGAAGTCATTTGTATTTCGCTCAATGAATTCGAGGTCAATCCAATCATTTTGAATCAGCAGATTTGCGATGCCGTAAAGCAAAACCAAATCCGATTTTGGTTTGAGCGCGACGTGCTGCGTCGCGTTCATCGCCGTTTCCGTGCGGCGCGGGTCAACGACAATGATCTGCGGACTGTTTTTATTTTGCAGCACGCGCTGCCACATGATCGGGTGCGCGATGCACGGATTTGCGCCGACGAAAACCAAAACGTCGCTGGCTTCAAAATCCGCGTAGGTGAACGGTGGCGCGTCGAAACCGAAACTTTGCTTGTATGCCGTGTGCGCCGTGGCCATGCACTGCCGCGTGTTCGAGTCGCAATGCAACGCGCCCATGCCGAATTTCCACAACGCGCCGAGCAGCGCCATTTCCTCGGTGCAAATTTGTCCCGTGCCGAGAAACGCCACGTTCTCGTTGCCGTGCCGCGCCATGATGTCCTTGAATTTCGACGCGAACAATTTCATCGCGTCGTCCCAGGTCGTCGGCTGAAATTTTCCGTTCGCGTCGCGCAGCAACGGCGTCGTGCCGCGATCCGGCGCGGACAACGGCGCGAGCGCTTCCCAGCCTTTCGGACAGGCCATGCCGAGATTGACCGGATAATTTTCGTCCGCAGTCAAGTTCACCGCCTCGCCATCCTTCAAATGGATTTTCAAGCCGCAACCGGTCGAGCAAAAACCGCAGACCATCGTGGTCGTCGCATCCGGCGCAAATTTGGCCGGAACTTTGCCGAGGCCGAACTTGCCCGGATGCAAAACCAAATCTTCCGTGAGCGGCCCGGTCCACTCGCGCAAAACCGGTTTGGAAAATTTTAATTTCACGCGGCGATCCCTCCCGGCATTTTTTTGCCCGCACCCGCCCGGAAAAAAACGTAGCGCGCAATGATTTCAGAAAGCAAAGTGGCCAGCGTAGCCGCGCCAGCCCAAATCAAAACCGCACCGCCAACATTGGTGATTGTGAGCAGTCCAAAAATTGTTGAAGCCACAAACAAGGCCGTCCTTATTGGCGTTGTGCGTGGAAGCAGTTCGCGGATGGCGCGGGCATTCAGATGAATCGGGCTGGCGGAATTTTTCAATGCGGCGCGCAATTCCATTCGTCGCCAGATGAACAGGGCCGTGCGAACCACCAGCGCGGCGATTGCAAACGGCTGTGCGAAATTTATTTTTCCGAGTGCCGCAAACGTGGCGGCGGCGAACGTCGCGCCGAGCAGCAGCGTCGTGCCAAAGAAATTTCCAAACGAATATCGCGGCGACCAGATGGCGCGCTTTGTGTCCACATAAACCATGCCTGAAACAAAAATGCAGCCGAGGCCGACGACCGCCGCGCCGAGCGTGAGCGGCAGTTGCAATTTTTCCAGCGGCGGCAGCCACGCGGAAATTTTCTGGAGTAGTTCGCCGAGCTTCGGAAATTTTTGCGTGAGAAACGGCAGCCATGCGAGCGTAGTTGCAGCGGCGGCGAGCGGCGCGAATTGATTAAACGCGATAATCTCGCGGCTCAACCAGCTCGTGCGCCAGCCCAGAAATGCGCGCCACGCTTTCAACGGCTGGCCGAGGTGCAGCGGCGCAGCAAGCAGGCCGATGTTCAGCAGCATGAACGCAGCGAGGAGCAAAACTGGCGTTGTCGGAACAATTGTCGCCGCGAGAAACATTCCGGCGGCAGCTTGCGTGAAAACCAGCATGACGACGAGCGGCCAGTGCGGATTGTCAAGGCGCGGCGCGTTGTGGTCGGCGGCGAAAACCATTCCCTTCAACGCGCGCTTTGAGAGGTAGCGCGTGGTTGGCTGGGTGATTTTCGGATTCGGCGAGTCGGCGAGGAAATTTTTCTGCGCTTCGCCGTTTTGAAACTGCGTCCTGATTTCCGCCTGATTTACCAGGGTGATTGCAATCGCGCCGTTCGGACATGACTGCACGCACGCGGGCGCTTCGCCGACGGCGAGGCGGCTCACACACATGTCGCACTTGCGGACGATGCCGAGTTTCTCGGAATACTTCGGCACTTCATACGGACATTTCATCACGCAATACTGGCAGCCGATGCACTGGTCATCGAGATGCCGCACGATGCCGGTGACAGGGTCTTTGTCATAGGCTTTCACCGGGCAGCCGTTCAAACAGCCGGGATCAACGCAGTGATGGCACGCGGTCGTAACCGTTTGCTGAAACGGTTTTTCTTCCGCGACGCCGTGAAGCAATCCGACTTCGCGCCACGTTTCGTTTTCCTCCAGGCCGTTGAGTGAATGGCAGCCGGCGACGCACGCTTTGCAGCCGGAGCAGGCGTCGAGGTCAACTTGAAAGGCGTATTGCTCGCCGAGATTGGGCGAACGCGCGGGCATCAGCGCGCTATAAATTTTTTCTGAATGGCCGTTGCGGTCGTGGTGCTGCGAGAAGCGTTCCACCGCCGTCAACGTCCGCTGCTCGGTGAGCAATTCGTCAATCAGCGTTAAATTGTTTTCGGCGATGGATTTCATTCTTCGTTGGTGAAGATCGCCTGCAACGTGTTCAGGTCATTGCGCGTGGTGAATTTTTGGAACGTCTCGCCTGCTTCGCGACGGCGCAGATAACCTTTCAATATTTTTTCCAGCGTCGGTTTCAAATCGTTCGCCGTGACACCGGAAAAAATCTGCCGACCGACCGCCTGATTTGCGCCGAAGCCGCCGCCGACAAAAACATGGTAGCCATCCTCGCCGCGCACTTTCACGCCAAGCAAACCGATGTCGCCCATGTAATGCTGCGCGCAGGAATTCGGGCAGCCGGTGAGATGGATGTTGATTGGCGCGTCGAGCGTGATGCGCTTGTCGAGATAATCGGCGAGTTCCAACGCGTGGCCTTTCGTGTTCGACTGCGCGAATTTGCAAAATGAATTTCCCGTGCAGGCGATCAATCCGCCGCGCAACAAACTTTGCTGTGTATCGAAACCGATTTTGCGCAACGCCTTCTTTACGGTCTCGACGTAAGCGTCCGGAACATTTGGGATGATGAAATTCTGCCAGACGGTCAGCCGGATTTCGCCCGAACCATAAAGGTCGGCAATCTCCGCGACGCGCAGCATCTGCTTCGGCGTGATCTGGCCGACGGGCATGGCGACGCCAACGTAGTTCAAACCTTTTTGCTTTTGCGGAAAAATTCCGATGTGCGAGTGTGGTAATTTTGCATCGCCGTATTCCACCTTCAAATCCGCCGGCGTGCGTTGCAATTTGTAGCCGAGAATTTTTTCCGCTTCGCCAAGATATTTTTCCAGCGGCCACGTTTCGAGCAGATGTTTCAGCCGCGCTTTCTTGCGGTCGCCGCGATTTCCGTTGGCAATATAAATGCGGACGAGCGCGACGATGACTTTGTTCAATTCCGCCGCTTTCACCAAAACGCCGAGGTCGCGTGCAAATGTCTTGTGGCCGGTTGCGCCGCCGAGCGCAATTCGGAAGAAAACTTCATCGCCAACCTTCACGGCTTTCGCGCCGATGTCGTTCGTGTCCTCGACCGTGCCAATAAGTCCGCCGCCGTCGAAGGCGATGTTGAACTTGCGGGGCAAATCGTAAAACGAACGGTCGTTGATAATGATTTGCGCAAGTTCCTGAACGAGCGGTTGCACGTCAATCAATTCGTGCGGGTCAATTCCAGCGGTGGGATTCGCGGTGAGATTGCGGATGTTGTCCGCGCCTGCGCCGCGCGTGTGCAGGCCAACGCTCTGGATTCGCCGTAAAACTTCCGGTGCGTCTTTCGGCTGAATCAAACGCATCTGAAAATTTGCGCGCGTGGTGATTTGCACATATCCACTGGTCAAATCCTTCGCGACGGCGGCGAGTTCGCGCAGTTGAAACGTTTTCAGCACGCCGCCGGGAATACGCAGCCGCGCCATGAACGCCTCCTTGTTCGGCGTCAGAAAAAAAAGTCCGTTCCATTTGAAGCGGAAAATCTCCTCCTTGTCCGGCGATTTATTCGTGACGGCGTTTTCAAGAATCTGGTCATAGGCGTCGAGCGGGTGCAATTCGTGTTTGACACGCTCCTCGAAAATCAAATCGTCGAGCGAAATTTTTTTCTCTGCTGCGGGAACCGGCGCGACATCGCCAAACGAAACGCCGTGCGCGGCAAGACCGGCGAAAAATCCCTCAAGATATTTCCGCTGCTCGTCGTTGAGCGGCTCGCCGTTGATGTGCTGGACGGGAATTTCCATTTTACTGCTTTTCAATACACGTCGCGTTGATAGCGCTTGTCGGTTTTCAACTTCGCGACATAAGCCTTCGCGTCGTCAGCGCTTTTGCCGCCGGCGGTCTCGATGATCTTGTGCAGAGCATCGTCCACGTCCTTCGCCATGCGGCTCGCATCGCCGCAGACGTAGAAATGCGCGCCAGCTTCGAGCCACGACCACAGCTCGACGGCGTTTTCGAGCATCCGGTTCTGGACGTAAATTTTTTCTTTCTGATCGCGGGAAAATGCCGTGGACAATTTCGTGAGATGACCGTCGGAAAACATTTTTTCCAATTCGTCGCGATAATAAAAATCCGTGGCGACGCGCTGCTCGCCGAAGAACAGCCAATTTTTTCCGGTTGCGCCAACAGCGCGGCGCTCGTGCAAAAATGCGCGGAACGGCGCGACGCCGGTTCCCGGCCCGACCATGATGATTGGCGTCTCCGAATTCGTTGGCAGACGAAAACCGTGCGATGTCTGCACAAAAACGGGAACGGGATTTTCGCTGGCGTGGTCGGCAAGAAAAGTCGAAGCCAAACCTTTGCGCGCCCGCCCGTGAGATTCGTAGCGAACGATACTGACGGTCAAATGAACTTGTCCGGCGTGCGATTTGGGGCTGGATGAAATGGAGTAAAGTCGCGGCGCGAGCTTTTTGAGCAGCGAAACAAATTCTTTCGGCGACAATTTTGCATCCGGCGTTTCGAGCAGCAAATCAATGACTTCGCGTCCCCAAAGAAAATTTTTCAAATCGTCCTTGTGTCCAGGCGCAAGCAAATCTCGCAAAACAGAATTGCGTTCACCGATGAATTTCAAAAGTTCCGGCGATGGTTTGGTGATGTCGTAAAATTCGGCGAGCGCCTTGCGAATCGGGATTTCACCGCCGTTGTTTGGCAAAACCATTTCGTCGCCGGAAAAATTCAGCGAATGCAAAATATCCGCGACGAGTTCAGGGCAATTTTTCGGAAAAATTCCGAGCGCATCACCAACTTCGTAATTCAAACCCGAATCTTCGAGCGAGATTTCAAAATGGCGCGTTTCTTTTTCCGAACCGTCGGCGGTCAATTTGCGGTTCGTCAGCAGGCGTGCGGGAAATGGATTGTTTCTGTTATAGGCGAGCGCAGGCGTCACATTGGAAGAGACATCCAATGCAACAACAGGCGGGACGCCTGCGCTCCCAAAAAATTTCAGAACGCCATTCTGCCAATTTTTTGCCTTCGCTTCGTAATCCAAATCGCAGTCGTCGAGCGGATGAATTCGTTTCGCGCCGAGTTGTTCGAGGCGCGCGTCAATTTTTTTGCCGGCGGCGCAAAAATTTTCGTAATTGGTGTCGCCAAGCGCGAGGACGGAATAATTCAGGTGTGACAGCGATTTTGCGACGTCGGTTTGCAGCCAGTCCCAAAACGCCTGCGCGTTGTCGGGCATATCGCCGTCGCCATAAGTGCTGGTGACGACGAGCAGATTGGTTTCCTTGCTCCAATCAATCTTGGCGTGTTCGGCGGCGTCCACGACGCGCGAGTTGCAGCCACGCGATTTTGATTCTTTCGCGATTTGTTTCGCGAGTTTTTCCGCCGTGCCGGTCTGGCTGCCGAATAAAATCAAAAGTGGAATTGTTGCGGAGTTTTTTTCAGAACCGTTTTGATTTGCGGGAACGAAATTTTTCCCCGCGAGCAGTCCGGCCATGTAGCCGTTGAGCCACAGGCGTTGATCCGTGCCGAATGGCGCGGTTTCCGGGATGAAAGTCGTCGTTTGCATCACGTCATGAGAAAAGCGAGACGCGCCCCACCTTGCGATGGGGCGCGGCGACGGGAGGAACATCGTCGCTAAAAATTGAGTGTAAATTGAACATAGACGTAATCCGCGTCGCGGTCGCCGCCGACGCCTGCGAGTGATTGCTGAATGTATTTGCCCGTGAAGAAATGGCCGTAACCGGCTTCGATTTGCGCGTAGCGCGTGAGCGCGTAGCCGGCAATCAAATCCAATTCGGTGCCGACAAATGGGCTGTTGCCGGAATTAATGCCGTAGCCGCCGGTCGTGCGAGGCGCACCACCGACATTGTAAAAAAAGTCGTGCGTATTCGCGAGCCAGAAGCCGTGACCTTCTAGCGCGACGCTCAAACGCGACGTCGGTTTGAGCGTCAGTTCGCCGCGAACGTCCTGGATGTTTTGCAGCGAGACGAAATCCATGTAGCCGTAAAATTTGTGGTTCGTCGGAAACAAATTGTCGAACGTGCCGTGCGTGCCATCGGCTTTATTGTCATCTCCGGAGCTATAGGTGTATTCAATTCCTAGCCGTGGCGTCGCCCACCAATCGGAAAATGTGTAACCGCCTTGCGCGATAAACATGAAAGCATCCTGTCGCAGGCGCGGAGCGGTCAACGCCGGTTTGGTTGGATCGGCGAAATCGCCGAATTGATACGCGCCTTCGAGCGAATAATCGTAGTTGCCCAATTCGCCCGGCTTGGATTTCAAGCGTCCGCCGATTGTGTAAATGTCGCGCGCGGTCGGCTGCGGAAATTGCGGGCTTGGCTCCGTGTTGATAGCTTTGCGGTCGGCGTTGCGCGACAGAAAATAAACGTCGAGAATCGTTTTGGGAATTTTTGTGCTCGTCGCATAGACGCCGGAAAACCAATCGTGCGTGTTGTCCACGTCGAAGCCGCCGTTTTCAGGAATGACCGGATAGCCGGTGAAAAAGTCCGCGCCGAAAAATTCATTTTGCCAGCGGACTTTCGCCGTGTCGAACGCCCGGCCGATGTTGTTCCAGCCATATGCACCGATGAGCCGTTCTTCACCGTAGGACAATTCCTGCCGTCCGGCTTTGAGCGAAAGCGGAAATTCCTTGTGATTGCCGATGGTGAAATACGCCTGATGCAAATCAATTGCGTCGGCTTCCGGTCCATTTTCCTTTCGCTTCACCGTGCCGGGAATGGCGGGCGCATTTGCGTAGGCGAAACGTTCGTCGCTCAAAGCCACGCTGCTTTGCGCTTCGGTGTAGATGCTCCACCACTTTTCTGTGTAGCCGATGTGAAGGCGCAAACGATTCAAAAAATAATCGTTGACCATGTCCGCGCCGTGATCACGAAAATCCACGGAATCGGCGTGACCTTGAATTGCAAAACCGGATTTGGATTCGTAACGGAAACGGTCGTTGCCGCCGAAATCCCATTGGTTCATGTAGGGATTCTGTGCGCGCAGGTATTCGTTGAGGAATCCCTGGAACGGCGTGGGCGGCGGCGGCGGCGTGTATTGAGCGTGGACTTGGTTGAGGGCGGCGAGCACGAGCGCTCCTGCCGACAATGTTTTCAGGGTTGGCTTCATGATTTTTGTTTTTGGGGTTGGCATTTTGTTTGGTTCAAGCATGGTTGAATGCGGTTAAATTATTTTTGACGGCTGGCGGCAAAACGTTTTCCACGGGCGACTGTTCGATTTTTGGCATGACGGTTTTCCGATGCGCGCGGACTTCGAGAAATTCAATCAACTGCTCGCGCAGTTTGTAATAATCGGGATGCTCCATGACGGCCTTGCGCTCGCGCGGGCGCGGAAACTTCACGTCCATGATTTCGCCGACTGCCGCCGCCGGGCCGTCGGTCATGCAAACGATGCGGTCGCTCAAGAACAACGCCTCGTCCACGTCATGCGTGACCATGAGCGCGGTGATTTTATTTTTGCGCCAGAGTTCGATGAGGACTTGCTGCAATTCGTAACGCGTGAGCGAGTCGAGCATCCCAAACGGCTCGTCGAGCAAAAGCATTTTCGGCTTGAGCGCAAACGCGCGCGCGATGCCGACGCGCTGCTTCATGCCCTGCGAAAGTTCGGCGGGCTTTTTATGCATCGCATCGCCGAGGCCGACGACGGTGAGATAGTATTCGACGATTTCGCGCCGCTCCTGTTTGCTTGCCGTGAAAAAGACTTGCTCGACGCCGAGCAGCACGTTTTCGTAGGCCGTCATCCACGGCAGCAGCGAAGGCGATTGGAAAACCACGCCGCGATCCGGTCCCGCGCCGGAAAGCTCACGCCCGGCCAGAATGATTCCGCCGTCGGAAATTTCATTCAATCCGGCCAGCATCGAAAGCACCGTGGATTTTCCGCAGCCGGAATGCCCGATGAGCGTGACAAATTCCCCTTTCTGGATGTTCAGGTTGAAATCCTTGACGATCACCGCGTCGCCCTTTGGCGTCGGATAAACCTTCGCAAGGTTCGAGAGTTCGACGTAATTGCTCACGAGTTGACCTCCACGGATTCTTCCTTCATTTCATTTTTGCGAATTGGCGTCTTGCGCCAGCCCGTCATGTTGCGCGGGATGTTCAAATCTTCCGGCTCGATGTCCGGCAAAATCAATTTGCGCGTGATGGCCGTGTGCCGCTCCTGCTTCGAGCCGAGCATGAATTCCACGATTTCGCGGCGCAGTTGCTTGAAATGCGGGTCGTGGTTGATGGATTTGCGGTCGCGCGGACGCGGAATCTCAACGGTGAAGCTCGACCCCAGCGTTGCGCCCGGCCCGGCGGTCAGCGGAATGATCCGGTCTGCAAGATAAATTCCCTCGTCAGGATCGTTCGTGATCATCACGACGGTTTTTTTGTCGTCGGACCAAATGCGGGAAACTTCGTCCTGCAACGTCGCGCGCGTGAGCGCATCGAGCGCGGAAAGCGGCTCGTCGAGCAATAAAATTTGCGGATCCATCGCCAGCGCGCGCGCGACGGAAACGCGCTGCCTCATGCCGCCGGAAAGTTCGCCCGGCTTTTTATCGCGCGCGGGCGTGAGATTCACCATCGCGATGTATTTCTCGACGTGCGCTTTTCGTTTGTCGTCCGACCAATTGGGATTCACAGCTTCGACGGCGAGCAAAATATTTTCAAATACTGTCAGCCACGGTAGCAGCGAATAATTTTGAAAAACAATGCCGCGATCCGGTCCCGGCTGCGTGATCTCCAAATCGTTCAACATCAGCGAACCGTTGCTGGGCTTGAGCAAACCCGCGATGAGCGAGATGAGCGTCGTCTTGCCCGCGCCGGAAAAACCGACGATGGCGACGAACTCACCTTTTTCGACGGACAGGTTGATGTCTTTCAACACCGGCGAGCCGCCGAAATTTTTCGAGATGTTTTTGAGTTCGAGATAAGCCACAAAATTTACGCCGTTTTGAATTTTTGTTCCACCACGCTCATCAGGCGGTCGAGGATGAAGCCCACGACGCCAATCGTGACGATGCACAAAATGATGTGTTCGTAGATGAGCGAGTTGTATTCCTGCCACAGAAAACCGCCGACGCCGGGACGACCGGTCAACATTTCAGCCGCGACGATGACGAGCCACGCAATGCCGAGGCTCAACCGGAATCCCGTGAACATATATGGCAGCGACGCGGGAATCAGAACCTTGAACAAGGTTTTCGTGCGCGAGAGCTTCAAAACTTTCGCGACGTTCAGATAATCCTGCGGAATCGCGCGCACGCCGACTGCGGTGTTCAAAACCGTCGGCCACATCGAGCAAATGGCGATGGTGAACAGCGCGCCGAGTTCGGAAGCATCCTTGCCCGCGCCCATGAACAACACGAGTCCGAGCGGCAACCACGCGAGCGGCGAAACCGGACGAAGCACTTGAATGATGGGATCAAAAATTTTCGTGAACGTTTTGGACAACCCCAGAAAAAATCCAATCGGCGTTCCGATGAGCAGCGCGAGCAAATAACCCTTTGCGACGAGTTGCAATGAATACCAGGTGAAACGCAAAATACCCTGGTCCATTTCACCGCGCTTGGCGAACGGCTCGACGATGTAAGGCTTGCTGGTTTCCCACGTTTTCGCCGGCGTCGGCAAGTCTTTCGCCCATGTCGCGCACGAGATTTGCCACAGGATTAAAACTGCGGCGACGCCGACGAGCGGCAAAACGAACCAGTCAAATTTGAATGATTTCATTTCAGCCTTTCACATTGTTGACCGCGAAACTTTTTGCATAAGCCTCCAAATCGCCGGTCGGGTCAAATGTCGCGCCGTCGAACAGCGTTTCTTTGTCATTGTTCATGCCGCCGTGCGCGTAGCCGATTTCCTTCATCGCCTCTTCGTAAATGTCCGTGCGCATGACTTGCTTGGCGATGCCGTCATAATCCGGCGTGCCTTTGAGCAAACCCCAGCGGCGATATTGCGAGAGAAACCATTTCGCAAATTTCGGCTGCGGGTAATTGCAGTTGCGGCTGCTGAAGATCATGTAGTTCGGGTCTTCCTTCGTGCGACCGTCGCCGTAATCGTAATGACCTTGCAACCGGCCAAGAATCGTCTTGGCATCACAGTTGATGTAAGTCGGTTTGCTGACAATTTCGCATTGCTCCGGGCGGTTGCTCAAATCGTCGAGCCAGATGCTCGCCTCGTTCAACGCTTTCAAAACCGCTTTCACCGTCTTCGGATTTTTGTCGGCGAATTCGGCGAGGAACGCGCAAACTTTTTCTGGATGATCTTTCCAGATGTCCTGCGTGGAAACGGAGGTGTAACCGATCTTGTCCGCGATGGCGCGCGCGCCCCACGGTTCACCGACGCAGAAGCCGTCCATCTTGCCGATTTTCATGTTCGCCACCATTTGCGCGGGCGGAACAGTGATGAGCGAAACGTCCTTGTCGGGATTGATGCCGCCTGCGCCGAGATAATAACGCATCCACATCGCGTGCGTGCCCGGCGGAAAAGTCATCGCAAACGTCAGCGGTTCACCGAGTAAATTTGCTTTTTCGACGAACGGCTTGATGGCTTTCGGATCCGCGCCGACTTTTCCTTTCCACTCCGTCTTGAGTGAAATCGCCTGTCCGTTGCGGTTCATCAGCCACGGAATGATCATCGGTTTTTTCGGTGAACCGGCCAGTCCCATCGTCGAGGCAATCGGCATTCCGATGAGCATATGCGTCGCTTGAATCGTGCCAGTCGAAAGATTGTCGCGGATGGCCGCCCAGTTCGCGCCTTTCGTCACGGTGGAATTGATGCCGTATTTTTTGAAGAAACCTTTTTCGTGCGCGATGACGATGGGCGAGCAATCCGTCAGCGCAATCATGCCGAAGTTCATCGTCGCCGCTTCCGGCGCGTCGCTGGCATAGACGCTGCCGATCCAGCTTTTGGGCAGTCCGGCGAACAACGCGGTGAGCGTGACGCCTTTGACGGCTTTGCCGAGAAATTCGCGGCGATTCAAATTATGCTGGGACGAGTTCGTTTTCTGATTGGGTGTGTTTTTCATAGTCAATGTTGGTGGTGGAATTACGAAGGCAGAGTGCCCGGTCAAAAATGTCCGTGCGGAAAATGCGGCAACCCAGTTCGTCGGTGAGCGGCGCAGGATTCGGACACAATCCGCTGGCGCGCAGCCGTTGAAGAATCCACTCGGCTTTGTCGCTCGAAGGTTCGTTCGCGTTGTGCCGGTGAAACACGCTGAAGTTCGGGATGTGCCGCACGCCGCCGTGGCCGAAATCAAAATCCGCGCTGAACCCGCGCCGCAACGCCGCCGCCGGAACATTCACATAAGCCGGCTGCGCGAGCGTGGTGATGATTTCCTCGCGATTGTCCGGCGCGTCGCAAAATTCGCAGGCTTCCAGCAGCGCGGCGACGAGCGCGACGTGTTCCGCATCGCGTCTCTCGGCAAAATCGCGGCGCACCATGAGGACTTTTTCGGGATGGCCGGGCGCAAGCTCCGCGCTCGCGGCCACGCACCAGCCGACGCGCGATTGCACGGCGACCGAGTTCCACGGTTCGCCCACACAAAAGCCGTCGAGATTTCCGGCCTTCAGGTTCGCCACCATCTGCGGCGGCGGCACGACGACGATGCGCACGTCGCGGTCGGGATGAATTCCTGCCGCCGCCAGCCAGTCGCGCAGCAGAAAATTGTGCGATGAAAACGGATAAACAACACCGAAGACAAAAGTTTTCTCGCGGCGCGAACGATTGATTTCTTCGCGCAATGTTTTTCCATCACGCACGCCGCGTTTCCAAAGTTCATTTGAGAGAGTGATTGCGTTGCCGTGCAAATTGAGAACGAGCGCGGTCAGGCAGTCGCAGGAAATCGAGCCGAGTCCGAGCGTCGCGGCGACGGGCATTCCGGCGACGGCGTGCGCGGCCTCCAGTTCGCCGTGGATGATTTTGTCGCGGATCGTCGCCCAGCCGAGTTCGCGGCTCAACGTGACGTTTAATCCAAATTTACGGAATAATCCGAGTTCGTGCGCCATCACGAGCGGCGCGCAATCGGTCAACGGCACAAAGCCGACGCGCAATTTTCTTTGCGTCACGGGCATTTTGGTCATGTGCGTTTTTTTGTTCACTCGTCGCGGTTTTTCAGCCGCCGCCTGATGATTAAGCGCGCCATGTGCCAAAGGTTGATTTCGGCGCGATGATTGCTACTCTTAATTTCAATGGAAACAATGAGCCGGATTCATACATGAGCGCGCCGCTCGACAGTCGGCAGGTTCGCGCGTTCTGCGCGCTCGCGCGCACGGGCAGCTTCACGCAGGCCGCGCGCGAGCTGCACCTCACCCAATCAGGCATCAGCCACTCGATGAAGGCGCTGGAAGCCGATATTGGCTGTCGCCTTTTGGACAGGCTGGGTAAAAAGGTCGTGCTTACGCAGGCGGGTGAACAATTGCTGCATCACTCGAAAAAAATTTTGCAGGAAATGAAAACCGCGCGCGAAACGCTCGGACATCTCGGCAAATGGGGCAAAGGAAGACTGCGGATTGGCGCGAGTACGACGGCGTGCCAGCACATCATTCCGCCAGTATTGCGGGAGTTCAAAGAAAGTTTTCCCGAACACGCCATCACCATCGAACCGGGCGACACGCCTGAGATGGTTGATGCGCTGCTGCACCATCGGATTGACCTTGCGCTCTCGCTCGAGGCCAGCAATGAACCGCAGCTTGAATTTCATCCGCTTTTCACGGACGAACTGCATTTCATCGTCGCCGCGCTGCACCCGTGGGCGAAGGCCGGGCGTGTAGAGCGTGCGGAAATTCCGCGCCAGAATTACATCCTCTACAACAAGCGCAGCATCACGTTCCGGCTCATCGAGGAATATTTTCGCCGCGAGCAAATGGTGCTGAACACCGTGATTGAAGCCGGCAGCATGGAGGCGACAAAGGAACTGGTGAAACTCGGCATCGGCGTGAGCATCCTCGCGCCGTGGATTGCTCAAAAAGAAATCGGGGAAGGCTCGCTTGTCGCGCTGCCGCTCGGACGAAAAAAATTGCAGCGGCGCTGGGGGATTTTGCACTGGCGCGGCAAGCGACTGAACCTCGCGGAGGAAACTTTCATCGGCTTGTGCGAATCGGCAACCAGTTTATTACAAGGTTGAAACCATTGCTTGCGAAAAATGCAAAGATACTGGCAATTTAGTTTGCGTTGTTTCGATTAAATCTGAAATGTCTATGAGAGTAAAATAAGGGAAATTCGCGTTTTTCAATTTCGAGTCAGGTGCCTTTAACCATTCAGCCACCCTTCCAGCCGAAACCTCAAAAATTAAACCAGCAAACTTTGTCGCGGTAAATCTTAATCCGGTGAACAACCCGCGTTTGACTATTCAACCGCGATTCACTAATGTCGCACCTCGTAAAATACAACAAAGGGAATTCAAAATTATGGCAACCAAATCTGAAAAAAACGCTGTTGAAATCAAAGCCGCGCCGTCGCACGCCCGCGAACTCGAAGCCGCCATTTCCAGCATCCACAAAAGTTACGGCGACGGCGCGATCATGCGGCTCGGCGACGCGCAATCGAAAGTCAAAATCGGAATCATTCCCACGGGCGCGCTCGCGCTCGATCTTGCGCTCGGCGTCGGCGGCATTCCGCGTGGACGTGTGATTGAAATTTACGGGCCGGAATCTTCAGGCAAAACGACGTTGATGCTCCACGTCATCGCCAACGCGCAAAAATCCGGCGGACTCGCCGCGTTCATTGACGCCGAGCACGCGCTTGATCCCGCTTACGCAAAAAAACTCGGCGTGAACCTCGACGACCTGCTCGTCTCGCAGCCGGATTCCGGCGAAGAAGCGCTGACGATTTGCGAAACGCTCGCGCGCTCGAACGCGCTCGACGTCATCGTGATTGATTCCGTCGCCGCGCTCGTGCCCAAAGCCGAACTCGAAGGCGAGATGGGCATGGCCACGATGGGAATGCAGGCGCGGCTCATGTCGCAGGCGCTTCGCAAGCTCACCGCGATCCTCGGCAAGTCCAAGACCACCTGCGTTTTCACGAATCAATTGCGCGAAAAAGTCGGTGTCATGTTTGGCAGCCCCGAGACGACGCCCGGCGGCAAGGCGCTGAAATTTTACGCGAGCGTGCGCCTCGACATCCGCCGCAAGGAAACGCTCAAGGACGCCGCGCAAAATCCGATTGGCAACCACGTCCGCGTCAAGGTCGTGAAAAATAAAGTCGCGCCGCCGTTCGCCGAGGCCGAGTTCGACATCATTTACAATCACGGCATCAATAAAGAAGGCAGCATCCTCGACGTGGGCATCACCGACGGCGTCGTGGACAAAAAAGGCGCGTGGTTGCAATTCGAGGGCGAACTCATCGGGCAAGGCAAAGAAGCCGCGCAAAAAGCGCTCGTCGAAAAACCTGCGCTCGCAAAGAAAATTGTGGATGCGATTTTGGCGAAGCGAAATGGCGTGACGGCGGAAGAAAAATAAACGGCAACGACGATGAAAAATCTTTTCAAGATTGTTGTAACAATAATCTTGATTCTCATCGTCGTTTTTGTGCTTTTTGTCGTGATCGTGCGTTCACTTTTTATCGTAATGCCGATGCCGACGAATTCAATGAAACCGCTACTCACAACCAATGATGTTGTTGTAGCTAAAAAACGGTTTGACATTTCATCGCTTAGCAACGGAGATTTAGTTGTCGTAAATCTTTCGATACCGGACGGAACTAAAATTCTCACGGTTCGGATAATTGATCAGCGAACAAATACTCCTGCTGGTCAATTCTATTTAAGCGCGGCTAGCACTAATGGCATTGATTCTAAATTTCTTGGAACACTGCCAGCAACTGACATTCGCGGTAAAGTCATTCACATTTTTAAGGGTGCCTATTGACACCCAAGCCGTTCTTGCTTTCCGCGCCAGACCAAGCCATTTTTTCAAGCCCGCACAGCGTTTTATAAAATTGTAGCAGCGGACGTCAGTCCGCTCTGATTTATCTTAAAAAAGAAATGAGCCGGCTCACGTCGGCTGCTACAATTATCCTCGACAATAGCCTGAATTCAGCCTACATTTAGTCTATGAAAATTGCCGGTCGTGCCCGTTCCCGAAAAACGAAAGTCAATTTGCGCTCGCAACTGTTCACGTTGAGCAATGCCAAAACGTATTTAGGCCGCCTGATGGAAAAAGCCGGTCGCGGCGAGACGGTTTATATTGTTCGCGGCCATCGCCGGTTCGTTTTGCAGGAAGTTCCAGAAATTGAACCCATTCCTGTTCGTCCGGCGGGATATTTTGCCAACGCTTACAGCAAGGCGGAAATTCAGGAAGAAAATCGGCTCGCCAAATCTTCGGTGATTCGCGCGCCCAAAGACCTTGAATAAAGGACGCGATGAAGCAATGGGATATTTTCATGTTTCCGTTCAGCAAGGAGCGGCGGCATCCGGCTGTCATCATTTCCAACGACGAAACCTGCCAGAATCCCGACGTTGAAGAAGTGAACGCCCTGCTTTGCACGTCGGCCAAAGTGAATCGCGAGCCAAAAACCACCGAAGAAGTTTTGGACGAAGCGGACGGGCTGGATTGGAAAACAATGGTGCGTTGTGATAAAATCCATTTGCTGCCGAAGGAACGATTTGATGACCAAAAGGGAAACGTCACCGACGAACGGCGATATTTAATTGCCCGCAAAATGATAGAAACTTTAAGGCTGCCGATTCATCGCAGGTGACTTTAACCGAATCGTCATCCGAAGCCGTTCTTGCTTTCCGCGCCAGACCAAGCCATCTTTTCAAGCCCGCAAAGCGGGATTTTTATACATGAGTGACGTTTCCGATCTCGGTCTTGATTTGGAGAATCTGTTTCAGCCCGCGTGGACGCAGGCAAAAACGGAATCCAAGCGCTTTGAAAAATTTACCGGACTCGAAGGCGTAAAGCCCGAACGCCGTTTCAGCGATAAACCCGGCGAACGTCGCGGCCCGCGTCGTGATTCCGGCGGCGGTGAACGTCGTGGCGGCCCGCCGCGCGGTGGTTCCAAATTTGGTGGTGGCGACCGCAAGAAATCTTTTGGCCAACGTGATGACAATCGCGGTGAACGCCGCGAGCGTCCTGAACCGCCCGCGCCATTGCCGGAAATTTCCGTCACTTTTGTTGCCGATGAGAATGGCGTTGAATCTCTGTCCCGCCAGATCAAGATGACAGGGCGTTGCTATCCGCTCTTTCAAATCGCGCAACTGGTTTTGGATAAGCCGGAGCGTTATTCCGTCCAGCTTGGCGTGAAGAAAAAATCCGACGGCGCGATTGCGCAGCAACTTTTTGTTTGCGCGCTCGACGACACGCCGTGGCTTTCGGAAGACGAAGCCGTCGAGCATGTCCTTAAAAATCATTTCGCCACGTTTTATCAGGCTGAACGCACGGCCACCGAGCCGCCGAAGGGCACTTACACGTTTGTCGCGCAATGCGGTTTGAGCGGCGCGATTCTCGGCCCGCCGAATTATCACGATTACCAAAATCAATTGCGCAAGCTGCACACGGAAAAATTTTCACGGATGCCGTTCGACATGTTCAAGGCGCGCGTAAAAATCGTGAAGGACGAAGTGGTCGTCAAAAAATGGATTGAGGAGCAAAGTTTCAAGACGGAATACGCCTGCCTCAACGTGCCCGAACCGCTCAAGTTGCCGACGATGGAAGAAGTTGAAAAACATTTTCGCGCGACGCACAAGGATTCAATCATCAAGCAAGCCGAGAAACATACGGTCAGCGGCGTGGTGAGCAGGAATTTGAAGAGCCGTGAATTGTATCGGCTCGTGCGGACGGAATGGGAAAATCAAAAACATTTCCCGCTACAATTGGCGACGGCGTTGAGCAAACAATTTGCGTCGCTCGGCCTACAATTTTTCAAGGTCAACAAAATGGCCGTGCATGTCAGCGTGGCGCGCCCGCAATTTTTGGATTTGGAGACGACGCCGGTTTCGGAAAACATCAAGCGCATTATTGGCTTCATCAGCACGAATCCAAGATGCACGCGACGGAAATTGATTGAATCGCTCGCGCCCACGCCGCCAAAGCCTGCGGTTCTTGAAGTCAAACCGGATGAGCCGAAAGTTGATGCGCCCGACGGGCCGACGCCGGAACAAACGGCGTTGATTGCCGACTTGCATTGGCTGATTCATCAAGGCCACGTTTTGGAATTTGCCGACGGTCGGATGGAGACGGCGAAGAAACCGTTGCCGCGCCCGCCGAAACCGGAAAAGAAAACGGACGAAACAAAATCCGCCGAAGAAAAGCCTGCGACGGAAGGCGAAATTGTTTCAACGGATCCGGTGCCTCAAGCCGAAGCAGAAATTTCCGCGCCAACTGGATCATCGGCACCCGTGCCTAAATCGGTTCAATCTGAAGCCACTTTGGACGAAGCAAAGCCGACGGAAGAAGTTCCGTCGCCGTCTTGAGCCGCGCGTTTCAAATTCATTGCTTTCAATAATTTCCTGCACTGCTAGATTAGCCTATGGCTTTTAGTAAATTAGGTCTTTCTCCGACAATCGTGGATGGCGTCAAAGCGATGGGTTACATCGAACCGACGCCCATCCAGTTGCGCTCGATTCCGCTCGTGCTCGCAGGACGCGACGTCATCGGCAGCGCGCAAACCGGCACCGGCAAAACCGCCGCGTTCGCTTTGCCCATTCTCTCGAAGCTCGTGCAACACGCGCCCGGCCCGCGCGCGCTCATCCTCGAACCCACGCGCGAACTTGCCGCGCAAGTTGAGACCGCCATTCATAATTACGCGCGCTTCACGAATTTGAAAACCACCGTTGTTTACGGTGGCGTCGGTTACGGGCGGCAGACGGACGAATTGCGCGCCGGCGCGGACATCGTCGTCGCCACGCCCGGACGGCTGCTCGACCACATGGAAAAAGGCACTTTGCGATTGGATAAAACTCAATTTCTCGTGCTCGACGAAGCCGACCGGATGCTCGACATGGGATTTTTGCCAGACGTGCGCCGCATTTTGGACAAATGCCCGCGCCAGCGTCACACCGCGCTGTTTTCCGCGACGATTCCGCCGCAAATTGAAACGCTCATCAAATGGGCGATGCACAATCCCGAAACGATAGAGATCGGCGCGCGCCGTTCGCCCGCCGAAACGGTGAAACACGTCATCTATCCCGTCGCCGATTCGCAAAAGACCGAACTGCTGCTCAAGCTGCTCGATTCCGTGAATTACAATTCCGTGCTGATTTTTTGCCGGACAAAACACGGCGCCGACCGCATCGCGCAGACGCTCAAGCGCAGCAATCACGCCGTCGCCGTGCTGCATTCCAACCGCACGCAACGCGAACGCGAGCAGGCGTTGCGCGGTTTTCGCGACGGCCGCTTTGAAGTCCTCGTCGCCACGGACATCGCCGCGCGCGGACTCGACATCGCCGACGTCAGCCACGTCATCAACTACGACGTGCCGCAGCATCCAGAAGATTACATCCATCGCATCGGGCGCACCGGACGCGCCGAAGCCACCGGCGACGCCTTCACCATCATGACCTCCGAAGATTCCAGCCACGTCTTCGCCATCGAACGGTTCATCAGCCAGAAAATCGCGCGCGTGAAGCTGGAAAATTTCGATTACAAATACACGATGCTTTTCGAGGAAGGCAAACCCGGCCAACCGAAAGGTTTTCCCGGCAAAGCCCGCGGCTCAAGAATTCGCGGCGGTTATCATTTCGCCCCCGGACGGAGACGGTAAAATAATTTAAGCAGATGGTTGCGATTGTTCGTCAGAAGAAGATGGAAGTTTAGGCTGTTCCGGTGTTTGACTTTCAACAACTTCACGCAAGCAGGGCAAATTGGAATCATACACTTCATCTACTGCACCAAGCCAATATGCATCAATTGAACTCAACGGATTTTCATCTTCCTGCAAACCTTTCCGCTCGTGGTTTTGGAAGATAAAAAGTCATAGATGAATTCGCCACAACGCACGACGCCTCCGTTGCTGTTAATAAAAACTGTGATTGGATTTTCTCCAGGAGAACGGAGCTTCAAAATTTCTACAGCTAATTTCCCTACTAAATCATCAGTGAGGTCGCCGAAGATTTGAACTGAGCGATTTATGTCCGCTCTGAAATTAGGATCAATCGTTGCCACAATCTGACGTTTCTCCGCATTTAGCGACCGCTTTGAATTTTCTTCCAATCAATTTGTCGGTCTCATAAACGTCAGAACCAAACTCATTTTTTTCGCGGCGAAGTCGCTCAAAGAAACCGCCCAAGCCGCCTTCGACGCCGTTGTAAATAAGTTTGAGACGCCGCGCAATTGTCTCGTCGGCGTCCGACTGATCCCGAACTGTCAATGGAGGAGTTTCCATATCAAAAGGGTAAGACAAATTTTGTCCTATTCAAATAAAATTTTAACGAAAAATGTGACGTAGCAGAAGTTGAAAAATATCCGTTGATTTAGGTCAGGATGACCCGGAATTTCATTTCGCCTTGCGTCCGCGACGCGCGCGATAAGTCGTCAAAGTGGAGAATTGACCGGAGGCGATTTCCGAATGTGCGTGGTCATGCAAAGCGTCGTAAGCGCGTTTGTGACGACTTTTCACTTTTCGCACCGCTTGAGCTACAATGGTTTCATCAACCGTTGTAATTTCAGGCAGCTTACTTCCTGAAAGAATCAGCGAGCGAACACGAGACGAAGTTATTGTGCGGCTTTTTCGCATCACGCAATGAGCCTAATCTTACTCTAAAGGGAATCAATGTTTTTCACTCCAAAATTTGCCGTAGCAAAATTTGAAAAACTTCCGTTGATTCAATTTCTTTCACGCCCAAAAATTCTGGCCTTTCACTGATGATGACCGGCCAATCGCGTTTGTCCGCCGGACGCCGTCCGTGCGAACCTTTCACCAGCGTCGCGTCGAGCGGAATCACGTCCATCAACATCCGCAGGCCGAGTTTCTTTTGCAGCAGCCGCCACGCGATTTTTAATTTCGGCAGCGGAATCTTCGGGTCGAGAAACAATTCCACCGGGTCGTAGCCGGGTTTGCGATGGATGTCCACCGTCCGCGCAAAATCCGGCGCGCGCGCGTCGTCGAGCCAGTAATAATAAGTGAACCACGCGTTCTCCGGCGCGACGGCGATTAAATCTCCGGCGCGCGGATGGCCAATGCCCGCTTCGGCCTTTTCCTTTGCACCGAGGACGGTCACGTCCACCTCGACCTGTTTCTCCAGCACGTCGCGCACTTTCGATTCGAGCGAGCGGTCGTTCAAATAAATGTGCGCGACTTGATGATCGGCCACGGCAAAAACTTTGCTCGCGCCCGCGTCGAGAATTTCCATGCCGAGTTCGTCTTTGATTGCAAGCCAGCCTTTTTGCCGGAACAAACGGTTCAAATGAATCGGCGCGTCCACGTTCGTGATGCCGTATTCGGAAAGCAAAACGATTTTCACGCCGCGCGCGCTGAAATATTTGATGAGGTCGCCGACGATAGAATCAATCGCCTGCAAATCGGGAATGATTTTGGGATTGGTGGAACAAGCGTCCCGCTTGTTGAATTCGGCGTCTCGCCGAATTTTATTTCCGGAAGAATTTTCCGGCGGGACGCCGGAATGAACAGGCGAGACGCCTGTGCCACCCACATAAACGCCATGCCGCTGCAAATTGTAATCCAAATGCGGCAAATAAATCAGGTTCAGCGGCGGCGCGTATTTATTTTCAATCCACTTCGCCGATTCCGCAATCCAGCGCGTCGCGCAATCAGCAGAGCCTTGCAACGTTTTGATTCCCGCCGCTGGTCCCCAAAATCCGAAGAACGGAAATTCGCCCAAATCTTTTTTGATTTCTTCGCGGATGGAATATGGCCATGAATAAATGTCGAAAACTTTTCCGCCGTCGGCCTTGTAAATCGGGCGCGGCGTGATGGAATAATCCGCGCTCGAATACATGTTGAACCACCAAAACACATTTGCGATTGATGATTTACGATTTACGATTTCAGATTGTTTTCGGAGTGCGTCCCAGATTTTTTTGCCGTGAACGATGTGATTCGATTGTTTCCAAAATTGAACTTCAGACAATTCACGATTATGCCAGCCGTTGCCGACGATGCCATGGTCGCGCGGTAATTTGCCGGTGAGATAATTCGATTGTGCCGTGCAGGTGACGGCGGGAAACGCGGGCGCGATGTGCGCGAGCGCGCCGCGTTTACGAAATTCCGCGATGCGTGGCGTATGTTCGCCGATGAGCGCTTCGGTGAGGCCGACAACGTTGATGACCGCGACACGATTCATTTTTTTTCGGCGCGTTGGCGAAGTTCACCGATCGCTTCGACAATTTTATTTGCGTTCATTTCCTGAACTTCGATTCCGCGCCCGATTTCTTTCAAAAGCGTGACGGTCAGTTCGCCGCCGAGATGTTCGCGAAATTCTTCGAGGCCGTTGAGGATTTGGAAATGGCCGCGACCGTCAACGGCCAACAATTCGTGAGCGAACAATTTGAAACCGAGTTGCTCGAGCAATTTCAAAATCCGTTCGGCGGATGGCGCGTCGAGCAGACCGGCGTCGCGCGAGTAAATCACATCGAGAGCAACGCCGATGGCAACGGCTTCGCCGTGAGGAAGATGGAAATTGGAAAGCTGCTCCAGTTTGTGCGCCGCCCAATGGCCGAAATCCAGCGGGCGCGCCGAACCGATTTCGAACGGGTCGCCGCCCGTGGCGATGTGTTCCAAATGCAATTCGGCACAACGACGGATCAATTGCTTCACCGTCGCCGGTTCGAATGAAATCAATTTTTCGACTTCGCGTTCGATTTCGTCGAAAAACTTTTCATCGCGGATGCAAGCGACTTTCACGGCTTCGACGTAACCGGCGCGTTTCTCTCGCGGCTTGAGCGTGGCAAGCAGATTGAAATCGTTGATGACGGCGTGCGGCGGCGCGAATGTGCCGACAAAATTCTTTTTTCCGAAGGCATTGATGCTGTTTTTCACGCCGACGCCGGAATCGGCCTGGGACAAAGTCGTCGTCGGAATGCGGACGTGCCGCACGCCGCGATGCGCGGTTGCCGCGGCAAAACCGGCGACATCGAGCAACGCGCCGCCGCCGACGGCGAGCAAATAGGATTGGCGGTCAATGTGGTAACGATCAATCTGCGACAAAATGTCGGTGACGATGGTGATGGAATTTTTCGATTGTTCGCCTCCGGCGACAAACAGCGGCGAGCGGGCAAGTTGCAATTGCTTGCCGTGGGCGGAAAAATAATTTTCGATCTGACGTTCGAGCGTCGGCTGCGATTGGGCGAGCGCGTCTTCGAGGACAACGAGAACTTTTTTTGGCAGGCCATCGGCAAGCGCGTTTTTCAAAACCGGATTTGCCGGAGCAAAGATGTCTTCGGTGAAGAAGACGCGCAGTTGCCAGTTGACTTGGATGGAACGCCGAATCTCGGACATGATTCAATTTTGAATCACGCGCGGAGATTTTCGAGTTTTTAATTTCGGCGCGGAAATTTTATTCTGCCAGCAGCTTGGAAATTTTTCCTTCAAAACTGATTGTGTCACCTTTTGGGTGGACATCATCTCTTGCCCGCACATTGTCAAAACGCAAGAAACCCTTCTTGTCCACCAGAAACATATGCGGGATTCCATCAATACCAAATTCCACGGTAAATTTGTTATCATTCTGCTGCTTGCCATCAAAATACTGTGGCCATGAAATATCATGCTGCTTAACGTATTCTTCCAATTCCTTTTTATCTGTATCGCAACTGATGCCAATCACTTCAAAACCTTGCGCATGAAAATTTTTCAAAGCCGCCTTCACTCGTGGCAATTCTGCTACGCAAGGACCACAATGCGTTCCCCAAAAATCCACCAGCACAACTTTGCCTCGCATTTGAGCCAAATCCACTTCGCGCCCATCCACCGCCGTGAATTGCAAGGACACGGATTTGCCATGTGAATCGAGCCGATTCAGAAAACCCTTCGTCCAGAGTTTGTATTTTTCAGGCGCGGAGCTGGCAACCAATTCATTCGCCAAAGCTCGCGCTTTGTCTAAATTGCCAAGATATTCGTAATCTTCCGTTGCTCCCATGATGAACTGATAACCGTTTGCCTCTTTTGGATAATCTTTGATGAGTGTCCATGCGCCTTCAACCAGTCGGTCGGTTGCATTGGACGCACCAGAATTCATTATTTTATCCAACTGTTCGTCCCGCCACTTGAATTGCTTGAAATAATCCGTGTTCAAAGGAGAGTTGGTTTTGACCATGATACCGCCGATGGTCACCCACTCGCCATTCGTTTTGACAAAGCCATCCTTCATGGGCAGCCAATTTATTTTTTCCTGCGCGGATAAATTGAGCGCGACAAATATTCCGACAAAAATAAACAAATGGCTCAAACGAAGATTTTTCATAGGCTGTTTAATTTAACTGTAATCAAACGGCCAATGAAGAAAAGCAGCAAGTCTGAAATTATTTCACAACAGCTTTGTCTTCGGGAATTCTCATGCAATAGAACGAACGATAAACGAAGACGAGCGCGATGATAAAACAAACGCCGCCGATGGCCCACGAAACGTGCGAATCGGGATGTTCTTTTTTCATGGTCACGGCGATTTCGGTCGCGAGCAGTCCGAAAAGCGTCGTGAATTTGATGATGGGATTCATTGCGACGGAACTGGTGTCTTTGAACGGATCGCCGACGGTGTCGCCGACGACGGTTGCGGCGTGAAGTTCGGTTCCTTTTTGGCGCAAATCCACTTCGACAATTTTTTTCGCGTTGTCCCACGCGCCGCCAGCGTTCGCCATGAAAATTGCCTGGAACAATCCGAAGAACGCGATGCCAATCAAATAGCCGATGAAGAAGTATTGATTGAAAAATGGCAGGCCGAGCGCGAAGGCAAAGACGACGATGAAAATGTTGATGAGTCCGCGTTGAGCATAAACGGTGCAAATCTCGACGACTTTTTTGCTGTCCTCAATCGAAGCGGTTTGCTTTTCGAGATTCATGTTTTGTTTGATGAACACGACGGCACGATACGCGCCGGTGACGACGGCTTGCGTGCTGGCGCCGGTGAACCAGTAAATCACCGAACCACCCATGAGCAGGCCGAAAACAATTTGCGGTTCGATAAGGCTCAAGCTGCTGACCGCGCTGCCAAAGCTCCGCTCAAGCAACATGATGATGCCGAAAATCATGGTGGTCGCGCCGACGACGGCAGTGCCGATCAAAACCGGTTTGGCAGTGGCCTTGAATGTGTTGCCCGCGCCGTCGCCTTTTTCCAATTCAAGTTTCGCGCTGCCGAAATCGGGTTTGAAGCCGAATTCCTTTTCGATTTCAGCGCCGATATCCGGCGCACGTTCGATCTGGCTCAATTCATAAACGGATTGCGCGTTGTCGGTCACGGGGCCAAAACTGTCCACGGCGACAATCACCGGCGCCATCGCCAGAAAACCAAAAGCGACAAGGCCGAACGCAAAAATCGGCGCAGCGAATGAAAACGCCGGCGGCATAAGTTGTGTCAAATCGCCGTTCAACGAAAACAAATACGCGACGAACATCAGGAACAAAATCACGAGTCCCATCCAGAACGCGGAGAAATTTCCGGCGACGAAGCCCGACAAAATGTTCAGCGACGCGCCGCCTTGCTCGGACGAGCGCATGACTTCGCGGACGTGCCGCGATTTCGTGCTGACGAAAATTTTCGTGAATTCCATGATGAGTCCGCCAGCCAGCGCGCCGCAGGAAATGATCGCCGCGAGCGTCCACCAGAGATTCGGCAGCGGCGCTCCGGTGGAGTTGGTGAAATCGCCGAGCAAAAATTTGCTCGCGGCGAAGGCGGTGATGATGGCAAGGACGCAATTGATCCAGACCAGATCGGTCAATGGCGATTCCCAGTTGAAATCTTTTTTGCCACCGTAACGGATTTGGCTGACGAATTTGTTGACGTAAAATGAAGCCAGCGACGCGAGCACCATGAGCGTTTGAATCGCAAAGAGCCAGATGATGAGTTTGCCGCAAAGAATTGGCGAAGCGACAAGCGCAATGGCAAGAAACGCAATCAACGCGACGCTCGTGACGCCGTAAGTTTCAAAACCGTCGGCGGTCGGGCCGACGGAATCGCCCGCGTTGTCGCCGGTGCAATCGGCGATGACGCCGGGATTTTTCGGATCATCTTCCGGCAGGTTGAAAACGATTTTCATCAGGTCGCTGCCGATGTCGGCAATTTTCGTGAAAATGCCGCCGCCAATTCTCAAAGCCGATGCGCCGAGCGATTCGCCGATGGCGAAACCGATGAAACACGGCCCGGCGAGTTCGCGCGGAATGAACAGGAGAATGCAAATCATGCAAAAGAGTTCCACGCAAACGAGCAGCAGTCCGATGCTCATGCCGGATTTGAGCGGAATGAAAAGTGTTTTGAGCGAATCACCTTTGAGCGCGGCGAACGCGGCGCGGGAATTTGCCGTCGTGTTGATGCGGATGCCGAACCACGCGACACCGTAGCTGCCGAGAATTCCCAAAATCGAAGCGGCAAGAATGATCACAACGCTGCCGATGGACTTATGTTGAAGCGCGGCGAAATAATAAATCATGCACAGCGCGATAAGAATCCAGAGCGCGGCGAGAAATTTTCCCTGTTGCAGCAGATACGTTTTGCACGTTTCCCAGATGACATGCGAAACGTCGGCCATCAATTTATGCACCGGCAACGCGCGCGTTTGTTTATATTGAACGATTCCGAACAGCGCGCCGATGACGCAAACGACGAGGCCGAAACATAAAATCGCGTGGCCGCCCAGGCTGCCGTTCGCGAATGAAATATTTTGCAACGCCGGCAAATTGATGTCCGCGTCGCCGGCAAAACAATTTCCCGCGCAAAACAGGATCGCCAATGCCATTGCACCTCTAAAAAATCTTTTATTCAGTCCCATAAGGGACGCGTAGTCTGCATCAGCACCGGGTGATTTTCCAGTATTTTTTGTTGAAAAATGCGAACTGTCCGGCAGGGACGCTTCCATGACCAATGCGAATCGCGCTTGCCGCTGCGCGCCGCTTCTTTCATTCTCCTGCAAATGGCCGAACACACCGCTTCCACTTTGAACAAACCCGACGTGGCGCTTGAAATGACGCTGCGCCCGTCGCTCTTTTCTGATTTCACCGGCCAGCCGCGTGTGAAGGAGCGATTGGAAATCGCCGTTTCCGCCGCCAAACAACGCGGCGAGGCGCTCGACCATATTTTATTGAGCGGCCCGCCGGGTTTGGGAAAAACCACCATCGCAAATATTTTGGCAAAGGCGATGGGCGCGAATGTCAAAGCCACGAGCGGCCCGACGATTGAAAAAGCCGCCGACCTCGCCGGACTGCTCACGAATCTCGAAGAAGGCGACGTGCTGTTCATTGACGAAATTCATCGCCTGCAAAAAACCATCGAGGAATATCTTTATCCCGCGATGGAAGATTTCAAACTCGACATCATCATTGACCAAGGCCCGAACGCGCGCAGCGTAAGATTAAATTTACCCAGGTTCACTTTGATTGGCGCGACGACGCGCAGCGGATTGCTCTCCGCGCCGTTGCTCACGCGCTTCGGGATGCGCGAGCGGCTTGATTATTACGTTGGCGAAGATTTGCAGAAAATCGTCATCCGTTCGGCGCGTCTGCTGAATGTTGAAATTGAAGAATCCGGCGCGCACGAAATCGCCCGGCGCAGCCGTGGCACGCCGCGCATCGTGAATAATTTATTGCGCCGCGTGCGCGATTACGCGCAAGTGCGTCACGACGGGCGAATCACGAAAGAAGTCGCCGACCGCGCGCTGGCGATGCTGGAGATTGACGAGAACGGCCTCGACGAAATGGACAAGCGCATTCTCGAAGCCGTCATCACGAAATTCGGCGGCGGGCCGGTCGGCGTGAATTCGCTCGCCGTCGCCGTCGGCGAAGAACCGGACACGATCGAAGAAGTCTATGAGCCGTATCTCATCATGGAAGGCTACCTCAACCGCACCTCGCAAGGCCGCGTCGCGACGGAATTGAGCTACAAGAAACTCGGCTTGAAACCGGCGACGGGAAACCAGTCGAAATTGTTTTGAATTCGCCGTTCTTAATTTGGTTTTGACAGCCAGCCCAAATTTATACCGCTATTTTTTAATTGGAAGAACTGGATCACCTGTTGCAACACCGCTTGGAACAATGGTGTTTTGCCAGATATTATATATCTCATAACCGTCGTGAGTTTTATATGTGATCTGCCGATACAAAGGATCAAATCGAAAAAGCGAACACCTAAAGTGTATTTGTAAGTGCTTCTTGAAGGGAAGCATCCCGACAGAAACGGAAGCCAAAGCAGCAAGCCGACGAAAAAGAATTTTCTTTGAAGACAAACAAAGTTTGGTGCTAGGAAATTTTTCATACCCGTTTGGGTGTATGCTTTCCTTCTAGGAATAAAAAACAAGCTCGAATTGGAATTTAATTTCTTTCCACGTTCAATTCGTGTTTCATCTTGCCGTTTCGATTATGCCCAAACGCACCGACATTCACAGCGTCCTCATCATCGGCGCCGGCCCGATCATCATCGGCCAGGCGTGTGAGTTTGACTATTCGGGAACGCAAGCCTGCAAAGCCCTCCGCGAAGAAGGCTATCGCGTCGTCCTCATCAACTCCAATCCGGCCACCATCATGACCGACCCGGAGTTCGCCGACCGCACCTACATCGAACCCATCACGCCCGAATGCGTGGAGAAAATCATCGGGCGCGAGAAAGAGGAAATGAAACGTCTCGGCGCAAAGGGCAAGCTCGTTTTGCTCCCGACGCTTGGCGGACAAACTGCGTTGAACACTGCGATGTCGCTCCACAAAAATGGCGCGCTCAAACGGCACGACGTGGAAATGATCGGCGCGAAACCCGAAGCCATCCACAAAGGCGAAGACCGTTTCGCGTTCAAAGAATTGATGCTTCAGATCGGCCTCGACGTTCCCATCTCCGGCGTCGCGCACAATCTGGATGAAGCCCGCGACGTCGCGAAGAAGATCGGCAAGTTTCCGCTCATCATCCGCCCCGCGTTCACCCTCGGCGGCACGGGTGGCGGCATCGGTTACAATCAGGACGAGTTTGAAGCTATCGCCAAAAACGGCATTGAGCTTTCGCCTGTGAACGAAATTCTCATCGAAGAATCCCTGCTCGGCTGGAAGGAATACGAGATGGAAGTCATGCGCGACAAGGCCGACAACTGCGTCATCATCTGCTCCATCGAAAATTTCGACCCCATGGGCGTCCACACCGGCGACAGCATCACCGTCGCGCCCATCCAGACGCTGACCGACAAGGAATTTCAGATCATGCGCGACCAGAGCTTCGCCGTCATCCGCGCCGTGGGCGTGGAGACCGGCGGCTCGAACATCCAGTTCGGCGTCAGCCCGGAGAACGGCCGCATGGTCATCATCGAAATGAATCCGCGCGTCAGCCGCAGCTCTGCGCTCGCGTCCAAGGCGACGGGTTTTCCCATCGCGAAGATCGCCGCGAAACTCGCCGTTGGCTACCTGCTCGACGAACTCAAGAACGACATTACGCGCGAAACCCCCGCGAGCTTCGAGCCGAGCATTGATTACGTCGTGACCAAAATCCCCCGGTTTGCGTTTGAAAAATTCCCGCAAGCCGACCCCACGCTCACCACGCAGATGAAAAGCGTCGGCGAAGCGATGGCCATCGGGCGCACGTTCAAGGAAAGTTTGCAAAAATGCCTGCGCTCGCTCGAGATCGGCCGCAGCGGCCTGGGCGGCGACGGCAAACCCTGGCGCATCGGCACGGAAGTCTATGGCGACCGCGACATCCTGCCGCGCGACGTCATCAGCCGCAAGCTGAGCGTGCCCAACGCCGAGCGTATCTTCTTCATCCGCCACGCCCTGCGCGCCGGCTTCACCATCGAGGAGATTTACAACCTCACGAAGATTGACCGCTGGTTTCTGGTGCAGATCAAAGAGATTGTGGATTTTGAAGAGGAGTTGGCGACCGCGAAGAATTAATTTTATGAGTGCGATTACGAATGTCATTCCGTTGGAGCGAATCGAGCGTTCCATTCTTTTGATTCGCGGACACAAGGTGATGTTAAGCACCGAACTGGCAAATCTTTACCATGTCGAACCGCGCGCTTTAATTCAGGCGATAAAGCGGAATCTAAATCGTTTTCCCGACGATTTTATGTTTCAGCTCACGGCTGAAGAATGGGAAAACTTGAAATCACAATTTGTGATTTCAAGTTGGGGCGGTGTTCGCACACCGCCATACGCCTTCACGGAACAAGGCGTGGCAATGCTGTCGAGCGTCCTGAACAGCGACCGTGCCGTTCAGGTCAACATTGAGATCATGCGCGCGTTTGTGCGGCTGCGGCAGATGCTTTCGTCCAACGCGGAACTCGCGCGCAAGCTGGAATCGTTGGAGAAGAAATACGACGCGCAGTTCAAGGTTGTCTTTGATGCCATCCGGCAGTTAATGTCACCGCCAGCCAAGCCGAAACGGGAAATCGGATTTCATGTGAAATAACATAGTTAAAGCTTTAGAACGCGAACGCAATTAGGTTTTAGAAGCAGCAATAATTTTTTTGCAGACGATTTAAGGCTTCCAAACGGCTCAATTTGAATTGAGCCGTTCGGAAATTTTCCCCACAATTCTCAAATCCTATGGGCGCACAATGGAAACAAGCCGGGCGCGAAATCAACGCGCACAAAAAAGGCCAGGTGTCCGTCAAGTTGCGCTGGCGCGGGCGGTCAGGCGGAATTTTCCAGAAGCCGCCGGAACCAAAACCGGCATCGCCTCGGTTTTGATTTCAGCCGAAGTTTGCAGCAATGTTTCAAGCTGTGAAGTCACGCGGCGCAATTTTTCTTTCGTCGGGCCAATTCCGTCCGGCACGAAACGCAAAACGCATTCGCCATTTTCACTTTGCCGCAATTCGTAATGCGCGATGCCATTTATTTCGGTGAAACATTGATCCACCTGCCATGTCGTCACGCGCTGGCCGTCGCGCGCCGTGAGCGCGTCGCGCGCGCGTCCGTGGACGGTGAAATGATTTCCATAAGGTTGAACCTGTTTTTCCACCAGATCGCCGATGCGATAACGCAGCAAAGGCATATAATCATTGGTCAAAGTCGTGACGACGAGTCCGCCCACGCCGCGTGCGTCTGCGTCCACGATTTCGAGAAACGCCGTGTCATAGCTCGGTTTCATTTCGCCGCGCTCGTTTTCCATGAGCAGATGG